>CANQAK010000012.1 GCA_947589495.1 uncultured Bacilli bacterium
TATTCATTTATGAAAATGAATCCTCTTGTCATTCATCAGTTTTTAAAAGCTCATAGCTTACGTAGGACTAAAACAGATAAAGCAGACAGTCTTACTGTGGCTAGTTATCTCTTGTCCGTTCCTTACAAACCAAATTCGCATTTATTATACAACATTTATACATTAAAGTCACTATGTAGAAGTAGAGAACAATTAGTTAAAGAAAGAAGTAAATTTGAGGTTTTGCTTACTAATGAGTTAGACAAATCTTTTCCTGAATTAAAACCTTTCTTTAACAATATGATTTCTGGTACTCTTTTATTTATTTTAGACAAATATAAGAATGCTTCTCATATTGCTTTAATGAAAGATTATGATTCTTTAAGAAAAATCTCTTATGGTAAATTTTCTTATGCTAAATTTGCTAAGTTAAAAGAACTTGCTAAAAATACAATTGGTTACCATGATAATAATTCTGATTTACTCATTTCTACCTATGTTTCTCTTATTAATGACTTTAATGATAAAATTGATCCAATAGATAAACAAATTTCAACAATTATCAAAGAACTAAATCCTAGAATGTTATCCATTCCTGGATTAGGTGAATTATCTGCTGCATCCATTTTATCTGAATATGGAGATATTTCTAATTTCTCTAGTCCAAATAAAATGTTAGCTTTTGCTGGTCTTGAACCTAGTATTATACAATCTGGCACATTACATTCTAATGGCAAGATGGTTAAACATGGTTCTGGTCATCTTAGATATTCTCTTATGAATACTGCAATGATTATTTTAAGATATTCACCTACTTTTTATGACTACTACCTTAAGAAACGTTCTGAAGGTAAATGTCATCGCGTTGCTTTATCTCATGTTTGCAAAAAACTTATTAGAGTTATTTACACTCTTGAGAAAAACAACATTAATTTTGATCCGTCTTTATTAAAATAATTAATTTCTCAATTTTTTATAAATTTCACTTTGTGAAATCTTTTTGGCATGGGTTTCTTTCCAATTTATAACTTACTATTAAAATTATCTTGACTTTTAATAGTTAGTCACCTCACTCCCAAAGAACCAAATCCCCCAGAAAATCAGTTTAAAGGTGACGTCTATAACACAACTTCCATAAGTCTCTATTAAATAATAGAATTTTTAATTTGTAAATACTTTCGACAAAACTAGTCAAAATAGGGCATCCTTCTTTCAACGTTTGATTTTTGAAAGGAAAAGAAAGATTTAGTTAAAATAATTTAAAATTTAAAAGAAGTATGATACAATAAAATTGAAATAATAAGGAGGAATTATGACTAGGTTAAAACTTAAAAGTAGTGCAAAACGAGCTTTAGGAATTGCTGTAGTAGTACTTCTCTTTTTATCAATTGGGTTATATTCTTTTATTAAAATAAAAAGTGAAAAAGATTATGAAAAAACTTATGATTATAAATTAAGTACTAAAGGTTATAATGAAAATGATATAAATCTATTAAAAGAGAATTATAAAGATAAAGAAATTAATTATATTTTAGAACAAGATAAAAATGATATATATACAAATATTTTAAAAGATAAAATGTTTATTTATAATAATTTTTATGATTATTTAGACTATTATAGTAATAACTCTACTCTTAGTGTAAGAGAGATTGTAGAAAAAGTTAATACTAAAACTAATAATGCTTATTATGAAAATTCTGAACAAGCTGATACATCTAAAAAAGAATTAATGTTAGTTAATAAATATTATTATTTAGATGAAAGTTATACTCCCGAAAATATTGTTAGTATACCTACTACTTATGCTTGGGGTAATTTTGGTGATCAACAAGTAACTCAATCTACTTATGATGCTTTCTTAAATTTATGGAATGCCTCACATGAAGCTGGCTTTTATTTAATGGTTAATTCTTCTTATAGAACTTTTGAAAAACAACAAAGTGTTTATGATGAATACAAAAAAGCGAGAGGTACTGAATATGCCGATTCAATTGCAGCACGTCCAGGATATTCGGAACACCAAACTGGTTATTCAATAGATATTTTTGAAAAAGGTTATTCTAAATCTAATTTTAGTGAAACTGATTCTTATAAATGGCTCTTAGAAAATGCTCATAATTATGGATTTATATTAAGATATCCAGAAGATAAAGTTGATATTACAGGATATGATTTTGAATCATGGCATTTTCGGTATGTTGGTGTTGAAGCAGCAACATATATTTATGAAAATAATATTACTTTTGATGAATATTATGCTTACTTTGTCAAGTAAGTATTTTTTATTATTAAATTGTTTATAAAATAGGAAAAATTTGATATAATTGAGGTAGGTGAAATATGTGAATTATCCCAACAAGATAAAAAAAGAATATCATAAAACAGTAAACTATGCTAATAGAGGTATGGATTTAGAAAGTATTATTAATGATACTAATGAATATTATCTAAATAATGATATTGCTTTAATATATAAAAAGCCTACTCCCATTGGAGTTGTTAAAGTAGGATATGAAAATAATTTACAAGTTATTACTAAAGCATATTTTGCTAGTCCCTCAACATTAGATTATAATGGATTATATAAAGGAAAATATATTGAATTTGATGCTAAAAATACTGAATCAAAAACATCTTTTCCTTTAAGTAATATTCATCCTCATCAAATAAAACATATAATAAATGTAATAAAACATGGAGGAATTGCATTCTTAATAATAAGAATGAATGGTTTATTTTATTTACTTAATGGACCTGATTTAATTTCTTTTATAACTAATGAAACAAGAAAAAGTATTCCATATAGTTATATTAAAGAATATGGTTATGAATTAGAATATAATTATAATAAGGGATTAGATTATATTAAATATATAGATGTAATTGGAGGATTTAAGAATGAAGAAAAATAAAGAATTAAAAGAAAAAGTGACGAAAGGACCTAAAGAGAAAAAAAGTATTGGAAAATTCATCTTATGTATTTGTTTAGTTATTGCTATTATACTTATAAGTATCTTTTTAATATTTGCCTTGTATATCGTTATAACATCACCAGATTTTGAACAACAAAAATTATATCAAAAAGAACCAACTATTTTATATGATGTAAATGGTGAAGAATTTGCAAGAGTTGGTGCTGAAAATAGTACTGTAGTTACTTACGATGAAATTCCAGATGTTTTAGTTGATGCTCTTGTAGCAACAGAAGATTCAAGATTCTTTCAACATAATGGATTAGATTTATTCCGTTTCTTAAAGGCTGCTGCCCTACAAGTTTTAGGAAAAGAATATGCAGGTGGTGCCTCTACTTTATCAATGCAAGTTATTAAAAATACTTACACTAATAAAACAAGTGAAGGTATTAAAGGAATTATTCGTAAATTTACGGATATATACATGTCTGTTTTTAAACTAGAAGCTAATTACACTAAAGAAGAAATAATTGAATTTTATTTAAATTCACAATGGTTTGCTAACGATGGTAATATTAATGTTAATGGTATTGTTGGTATTGAACAAGCTAGTTTATATTTCTTTGGTAAATCTTGTAAAGACTTAAATTTAGCTGAAGCTTCTCTACTTGTTGGAATGTTCCAAAATACAAGAACTCATAATCCATATAATTATCCAGAAAATGCTCGTAAAAGACAAGCAACTGTTTTAAATTTGATGGTAAGACATGGTTATATTACTGAAAGTGAAAGAGATGCTGTATTAGAAATTCCTATTTCAAGTATGTTAGTTACTCATAAAAATGTTGGTATTACAATTGATAGAAACCAAGCATTTATAGATTATGTTTTAAATGAAGTAGAAGATGATTTAAATATTGATCCAAGAAGTACATCTTTAAGAATTTATACAACATTCAATCCCGAAGTTCAAAAAGTTTTACAAAGTGTAGAAGATGGCGAAGTATATAGTTGGTTAGATGATACTGTTCAAGAAGGTATTGCTGTTACATCAGTAGAAGATGGTTCAATAACTGCTATTTCGGGAGGAAGAGGTTATACTGCTCAAGGAACTAACCGTGGTGCTTATGTTAAAAGACAACCTGGTTCTACTGCTAAACCAATATTTGATTATTCAATGTATATAGAACATATTAGTCAAAGTACTTATGCTATGCTTTTAGATGAATATACAACATATTCAAATGGTAGTAGTATTTCCAATTATGATAATAGATATGATGGATTAATAACAATGAGATTTGCTCTTAAAGATTCAAGAAATATTCCTGCTCTACGTGCTTTTAAAGCTGTTGCAGCTTTAGATCAAACACTTATTGAAAATTTTGTTCATAGTGTAGGTATTGATTATGGAGATGAATTATATGAATCAGCTTCAATTGGAGGATTACCTCAAGGAGTTACTCCATTACAATTATCAGCAGCTTATGCAACATTTGGTCGTGGTGGCTACTACATTGAACCATATAGTTATACAAAAGTAATTAATACAGAAACTGATGATGAATATAATTATAGTTATAGTAAAGAAAAAGTTATGGAAGAATCTACAGCTTATATGATAAGTAACATTTTAGTTGATGCTTATGGTGGTCGTGGTGTTAGTGGTACTCAAATTGCTGGAAAAACTGGTACAACTAATCTTGAATCTGATACTAAAAAGAAATATGGACTTCCTGGTGGTGCAGTAATGGATGCATGGATTGTTAGTTATTCACCTAGCTACTCTATTGCTTTATGGGTTGGATATGATAAGTTAGAAGATGCTAGTACTAAACATTATTTAACAAGTAGTACAGGTGGTACTGCAAGAAGAACAATTATGAATAGTTTAGCAACAAATATTCATAAAAAAGGACAATTATTCAAAGTTCCAAAAACAGTTACAACTGCCAATGTTGAACTTGAATCATTCCCTCCACAATTATGTAGTGAATATACTCCATCATCTATGTGTGTTACTGAATATTTTGTAAGTGGAACTGAACCTACTGATGTTTCTCCTAGATATAGTAGACTTGCTAATGCTACTAATGGAACATATAGTTATAGTGGTAATACAATTACTTTAAAATGGGATCCAATAGAAACTCCAGAAGCTATAGATCCCTCCTATTTATCAGATAACTTTAACGAATACTATGCAGAATATGCTAACAAATACTATAATAGAAGAATAAGTTATAATAATTCTAATATTGGTAATATTGGTTATGATATATATTTACAAAATGCAAATGGTGGTGAAAACTATTTAGGATATACAAGTAATAATTCATTTACTTATACACCACCAGCTGGAGGAACTTATAATTTTATTGTAAAGTCTGCTTATTCAATTTTTAAATATAATATGAGTACTGGTTTAACAATCACAGCAAAAACTATTGATAACAATGTTTCAAATATGGTTGATCCAGATAATGACAATGATAATTCTGATAATAATAATGATGATGATAATTTAAATTAATAATTAAGGCACTAAAAAACTGAAAAGTACTCACTTATCAGTTTTTTTAATTTATCTTAACAAATTGATCTTTAGAAGCTCCACATAATGGACAAACCCAATCACTTGGTAAATCTTCAAATTTAACTTCTTCTTTGCTATCATCATATATATAACCACAAATTAAACATTTATATTTTGAAGCAGTTTCTTTATTATCTATTACTTCTTCAATATAAGTTGGAGCATTTTTAGAAGATGTTCCTTTCATATTTGTTTGATAATATAAATATGTTAAAGCTTCTTCATCATTAATTTTTTTACATTCTTTAATTCTTACTAAAAATATATCATGTGTTTCAGCATCAATAATATTTATAACATCACCGATTAAATAGCTACAAACACCTTCTTTAACAACAGGTAAATCAAAAATTAATTCATATTTGATATTTTCAAATTTATTAATATCTTTAGAAGAATAAAAACCAAATTTACCAATAATATCTTTAGATACTTTTTTATTTAATATAGATATAGCAACTTTTTTACTTTTCTTAATAATTTCATTAGTATAATTATTTTTATTTAAACTTATTGATATTATTGGGTTTTCACTAGTTATCTGAGTAATAGCATTAGCAATACAACCAGAAAATTTATTTGAATCATTAGAACTTACAATATAAAGTCCATATGAAATATCTCTAAATGCTTTTTTATCCACTTTTATTACCTCAAAGTACTCAAATTAATTATTTTTTCTACTTCTTCTCTGACGCTTTCAAAAGTAAATGGTTTAGCTAAAACATCAACTATATCATAATTAAATGCTCTATCAATTCTTTCTTTTTGAACATCTCCTGTAATAATACAAACAGGTATTCTCTTAAATAAATTATTTTCTTTAAAATAATCTAATACTGCAAATCCATCAACTTCTGGCATATTTAAATCTAGTAATATTCCTACTATTGTATCATCTACATTGTTCTTAATAATATCAATAGCTTCTTTACCATTTACTGCTACTAATACTTCGTATTCATCTTTAAATACTCTAGAAACTATGTTACTAATAATTTTTGAATCATCTGCTACTAAAATCTTTTTCATATATTATTCTCCTTGTTTTAAATATTTTTTAGCTAATTTAGTAAATTTATCTACTTCTTTCATTAAATCTTTAAATGTATTATTAACTTCATCAATATTATTGGCTTTACTTGCAAGTTCATGAGCATAAGCTATATCTACTAAACTCATAAAACCTAAATATTTTGAATCACTTTTTAAAGCATGAACTAATATAGCATAATCTTCCATATTTTGTTCATTTTTGTATTTTTCTAAATCAGGAATTCTTGTTTCATTAACTTCTAAAAAAGTTTCTAAAGTTTCATCATAAAAACTTAAATCTCCAAGTAATCCCACTGCGTATTCTAAATCAACCCCATTATCTGTTAAAATACTTACATCTTTCATTTTTGTACCTTCCTTACTATATAAGTATAACACATTTTATTTAGCTTTTAAATAGGTCTTAAGTACTCTTTCCAATTCTTTTTTATCAATTGGTTTAGATATATAATCATTAAATCCTTGTTTTAAATAGTTTTCTTTCATTCCTGCAATGGCATTAGCAGTAAGAGCAACAACAGGAATATCAAAGCCATCTATTTCTTGTAACTTTTTAAATGTTTCTACTCCACTCATTTTTGGCATCATATCATCCATTAAAATTAAATCATATTTATTGCCTTCTTCAATTTTTTTAATACAATCAAATCCACTAGAAACTTCTTCAGTTTCAATTTTATAAGATAGAAGAAGACGTGCTGCTACTTTTAAATTGATTAAATTATCATCAACAATTAAAACTTTTTTACCTTTTAAATTTACTTGCTTAGTTGTTTTTTCTTCTTCTACTACTTTAATAGTTTTAACTTTTTTAACTATTTTTTGATCAATTGCTACTGTAAAAGTAGAACCTTTACCATAAGTAGAATTAACAACTATCTTACCATGCATTAACTCAACTAATTTTTTTGTAATGGCAAGACCTAAACCGGTTCCTTCAATTGTAATATTTTTTTCCAAATCTAATCTCTCAAATTTAGTAAATATTTTATCTAAGTTTTCTTTCTTTATGCCTATACCAGTATCTTTAACACTAATGATTAAACGACAAACATTATCTTTTTTAACTACATCAACATTTAAAGTAATTGAACCATTTTTAGTATATTTAACAGCATTAGTTAAAAGGTTGACAGCGATTTGTTTAAGTCGAATGTAATCACCATTTAAATATTCTGGTAAATCTTTGGCAATGTTTACTTTAAACTCTAAAGGCTTATCACCAATTCTTGCTTTAGTTAGTTTAACAAGTTCATCAAATACTTTATGAGGTTCGTATTCAACATTAACTATTTCTAGTTTATTAGCTTCTATTTTAGAAATATCTAAAATACCATTAACTATTTCTAGTAAGTTTTGCGATGCAGCCATAATATCACGGGCTTCATCTTTAATTGTATCTATATTATTTTCCTCTAATATCAATTGACTAAAGCCATCAATTGCATTAAGAGGGGTTCTTATTTCATGGCTCATATTTGATAAAAATTCTGTTTTAGCATTATTGGCTTTCTCAGCTTGATCACGGGCTATATTTAATTGTTCAATCATTTTAACATCTGGATTTTCTATAGTAAAGAACATTATTATTATTATTAAAGAAAAAATATAACCTATTAAAAATAATTGCGGAGAAACCACTCCTAAAACAAAATCTAATGATCCTAAAACTAATAAAGCATATAAAGGGGTAAATTTAGAATTAGTTAAATGCTTATGATGTTTAATACACATATAAATATCTAATAATGTGAAAATAAAGCATAAAACATATACAACATTTACCATTATTCCTTTCGGCGTTATAATACCTTCTATTTGGTAAAAATTCATTGGTAAAAACATCAATACCATAAAAATTAAAATAATTAAAACATTAAAAATTTTTTGAGTCTTTTTGGTAGATTTACATATTATTAAAAGATATTTATAAAATAGTGCACTCCATATGAAATAATATGAAACTGTTAACTTAGAAAAGAATTTATAAATAAAGTCATTGACATCTACTCCCATTTTAAACCATATACAGGTTAAAATTTCTAATAGCAAACCTAATATTGTTAAAATTAACAATATACTATATATATCTGTTTCATCATTTTTTATACGTGGTTTTAAATAAAATCTTAATGCAAAGATCGATAAAATAATTAAAGCACTACAAGAAAAATAAACACCTATATCCATTAAACTGCACTCCAAACTAATAAACACTTTTCTATTATTTACTATTTAAGTATATCATATTTTTTTATTATAAAAAATAAAATATAGAAAAAATCTATATTTTATTTGGATAAGTTTAACGTCTTTTCCTTTTTTAAATCTTTATCTCTAGCTTCATAATAAGTGACATCAACTTTAGTATTTGTCATTCTTTTTAACGGAGTATCAAAATATTCAATATTACCTGGTAACCAATTTACTCCTAATTTTGAAATAACCAACTTTTCTATTTTTTTCTCCAATAATTCATAATCTATATTCATATCATATAAAGAAATATGATAACTTGGAATATATTGTCTCATTTCATCAGATATAGCTGTAACAACAGCTTCTCTTATTTCAGGTAATGTAATTAATAAGGTTTCCAGTTGCTCTGGATAAATATTATCTACCCCAGAGACAAAATTTCTTTTTTGTCTTCCAACATATTTGTACTCACCATTATCTAATTCAACTAAATAATCACCTAAATTACACCATTTAGTTCCATCTTCATCATAAAATAAAACTTTTTCAGTTTCTTCAGGATTATTATGATAGCCCAACATTACTTGAGGACCAGAAACACATAAAATACCTTTTTCACCTTTTTTTACTTCTTCTTTTGTTTCAGGATTAACTAATTTAATTTTAGAAGTAGAAATCGCATTACCTATTGTTCCAGGAGTATTTTTTCTACCATTACTTGCTATCACCGTTGACCAAGTTTCAGTAGCACCTAAACCATCACCTAACTTAGCATCACTTCCACAAAATCTCAAAGCATCATTAATTGCCTTATCAGTAGTTGCTTTTTTAGCTTCTCCACCTGATGTTGCATAATGCAAATTTTGTAAAGTATTTGCTTTTAATCTACTGCTTGGAACAAATTCACCATTAATTTCTTCTATCAAAGATACCCAATGTATTGGCCCACCTACTGCAGCATTTGCTTGTGTTCTTACTAATTCACTATAAAAATCTTCTGGCATTGCCTTTAGTGTTAATGCTAATTGCATATTATTACATAAAGAAAAATGCATTATCATACGGCCAAAAACCATATGACCTATTGGAATATTTCCTAAATGGATCATACCTGGTTCAGCTTCAAAAATTGAATTCATACCAGAAACAACATAATTTAAACCATTAGCAGATAAATCAACACCTTTATGTATTCCAGTTGATCCACCTGTAAACATAATGTCAGTCAGTTCGCCTGGTACATAACTAGATTTTTCATAATCATCAAAAATATCTTCTTTGATTAAATGCTCTAAATAACCACTTTTAGAAAATTTAAAATTTCCTTTTGCTAATTGCAACATTTTATACATTGCTCTTAATTTTTTATCTTCACTTGATGACAATGGTGAATATAAAATAGAAGAAAAATCTAAAGCTTTTTCATAATTTTTAAAATTACTATACATCATATCAACAGTAATAATCATTTTTGGCCTAGTTAATTCTATATCTCTTTTGATTTTTTCTTTAGTGTCAAATAGGTTAAAACCTACTACTTGAGCTCCAATAGCAGATAAAGCATAAAGCAAATAAACTGATTCAGGAGTATTAACAAGGCAAACCCCTACTACATCATTTTTTCTAATTCCTTTTTTATATAATAATTTTGCATATTTTTCAATTCTATCATGCAATTCTTCATAACTAATTTTTCTATTTTCCCATGTTAATGCTGTTAAATCCATATATTTCTTATTATTTTCTAATAAATAATCATAACTTGAACAATTAGGACTAATTATTTCTTTTTTTTCCATATAAGCACTCTCTTTCTTATTTACTTTTTATATTAAAACAATATACAAGATATTACAAGTAAGTTTACATAAATTATACATAACTTTTAATGTGAAAAAATTAAAAAAAACATATCGCTAAATCTTAGTAATATGTTTTCATTTTCTATATAACAATACATTATCTACTATTAGATTTTATTGTATCATTATATTCCATTAAATTATCTCTTTTTTTTTCATCAAATCTATTATAAATAATTTGTAAATTATTTATTTTATAATCTCCACTTATAGTTTCTTCTTCCCATTTATATTCTGGTAAATTTAACATTTCTTTTATTTTTCGAGAAGCTTTTGGCAATATTGGTGCAATCATATTAGCTATATTAGCAATCATATATGTACAAGTATAAGTAGTGTTATTAAAATCATTAATATTTTCTTTTACTTGAACCCAAGGTTGTTTACTATCATAATATTTATTAGCACAATTAATATACTCTATAATTTGATTTACTGCATTTTTTATTTCAGCTCTTTCAAAATAATCTCCTATTAATTGAAAACTCTTTTTAGTTAATTCAATAATTGCTGGATCAACTTCTGCTTCTTTAATTATTCCATCAAATTTTTTATTAACAAAAGATAGATTTCTGTTAACAAAATTTCCTAATATTCCAACTAAAAATTTATTGTGAGTTTGAATTATATCTTCAATAGAACAATTCATATCATTTACTTCAGGACCTTTAAATGAGAAATAGAATCTTAAAGTATCACTGTCAAACATATCTAATAATTCATTAACGGTAATTAAATTACCTTTTGATTTACTCATTTTCTCTTGATTCAAATTTACATATGCCGATGATACAATATAATCAGGTAAACGATAACCATTATTTATAGCCATTAATAATGCAGGATATATTGTTGTATGGAATGGTATATTATCCTTGCCATGGACATAATATGTTTTTAAGTTAGGATTATCTTTAGCCATAAATTTGTCAAAATCTATTTCTCTTTTAGTAGCTACTTCTTTACCTACAGATAAGTAACCAAGAACTGCTTCAATCCAAACGTAAATTCTTTTATCTTCATAACCATCTACTGGTACAGGAACGCCCCAATCTAATTGTCTTGTTGCTGCTCGGTCAACAAGCCCCATATTAATATATTTTTGTGCTTCTCCTAAAGCGTTCTTTCTCCATGTAGTTTTATTATCATCAATTAACTTTTGTAATTCTTCTTTAAATGCTGGTAATTTAAAATATAAGTGTTTATTTGCTTTTAGTGTTGTTTTTGAGCCACACTTTTTACAATGTTTATCTAATACTTCATTACTATCTAATGAATCTCCACAAACCTCACATTGATCACCTGTACTTTTACCTCCACAATGAGGACATATTCCTTCTATTTCTCTATCTGATAAAAAAGTTTGGCAATTTTCACAATAATCTTGCAATTCTTCTTTTTCATAAATATAGCCATTATCCAATATTTTTTTAAATTGTTCCATCACATAATTTTTATGATTTTCTGTCATAGTATTTGAATATTCATCATATTCAAATACTAATCTATCAAATGTTTTTTTAAATTCATTATGATAATAAGTTGCTATACTATCTGGTGTAACTTCATCTTTTCTTGCTCTTTCAGTTATGGGTGTACCATGACAATCAGAACCAGAAACATACAATACATTATCACCTTTTCCACGAAAATATTTTGCCAAAATATCTCCTGGTAATAATGCTGCTAAATGCCCCACATGTAAATAGTAATTTGCATATGGCCAAGCACCACCAATAAAAATATCTCTTTTTTCCATACACATTTCTCCTCTTTTGCTCGCTATTATATCATTTATTTACACTTTTTTCAATATTTCTATTTTTTTAATTTGTTATGTGATAGTTATTTATTAATTTGGCTAACTTATTTAACTCTCTTTTATGACCAACACTAATTCTTATATATTTTTTTTCCAAATCATTATAAACATTATTTGTATCTGAAACTTTTATACCAGATTTAGTTAAATATTTTATAAATTCATTATATTTTATTTTTGTATTTAATTCAACAAATATAAAGGACGCTCCACGATTTTTGACTTCTTTAATTACTTCGGATTTATTAATTTTACTTATAAAATTATCCATATTTTTTTTCATTTTAATTCTAACTGTTTTTAGTTTATCAAATTCATTTAATAACTCTTTTGCAAAAGTATTAGCAAATATATTAACAGAATAAACATAAATATTTTTTTTATATTGTTCAATATTATCTTCGTTTGAAAAAATCAATCCTAATCTAATGCCAGAAATACCAAATATTTTAGAACATGAAATTATTATGTCGACATTTTTTAAATCTTTAATATATTCTATAAAAGTCATATCATTAAAATTTATATTAAAAGCCAAAACTGTTTCATCAATAATATATCGACATTGGGGATTATTTTTTATTAATTGACACAATTTTTCTTTTGATAAATAACTTAAAGTTGGATTATTATAATTACATAGATATATTACATTTACTTTTTTAGATAAATCATTTAATTCTTTATAATCATATTCCAAATTATCTTTAAAATATATTTTTGATATATCATATCCATTTAATTTGGCATTGTATTCTATTCCCCAAAATGTAGGTGAATATATTCCTAATTTTTTTAAATTTAGTGTTTTTAATATAACATTCATTGCATCCATTGTTCCATTAGTAGCTATTATATTATTTTTTAATAAATATTTATTTAAAAAATTTATTTTATTTATAGTTATTACTGATTCTGGATAACTTTTAATATTAAAAACAGTTTTTTTCATAATTTTTAATATTTTTTTATTTGGGTAAAAGGGATTAGTATTTTTAGATAAATCAATCATTCAAAACCTCATTAATTTTTTTGATTAAGTAATCTTCTTTTTGTTGATATTTCTTTTTATATCCCAAATACATTTCTCCTTCACTACCTGTATATTTATTACTGTACATACAATCTAATATTTCTAAATATGATGGATTATTTAAATTGTAATATTTTATAATAGTATTAACTATTATAGAAAATGCTTTTTTTTCATATTTTTCGATATCTTTCCCTATAGCTATATGATCAGTAGTTAATATATTTAATAAAAGTCGTTGTTTCATTTCATTAGAAGTCAAAAATTCCTTTGACTTAATTATATCTTTTATTTCATATTTTCCATTTTGATAAAATGGTGAATTACTTAAAGTACATAAAATTTCATCCCAAGTATAAATAAGTTTATTATCAAAAGGAATCTCTTCATCAATTTTTAAACCATTTAATTTATGAAAATTAATAGTTTCATTAATTAATTTTTCTTTTATTTTAGAATCACTTTTATTTACTATTAAACATACATCTAAATCACTTGAACTTATATTATAAATATTGGAACCATATATTATTATAGTATCTACATAATCTTTATATTTTTTTTTGATTAAATCAATATAATCTTTACAAATTTTATTCATTTTCTACCTTCCTAGCCACTTTAACTATGTGTCTTAACATTTCATCTATATCCTTTTCTGTAATATTATTATTACCAGACATATATCGCAAAGGTATTAAAGTGGCATCTTTTTTAATTATTCCTTTATCATCAGGTAGTGAAAATTTATGTAAATAATATTTTCCTTCATCAAGTAAATAATTATATATTTTTAAATTCAAATTATTTAAATATTCTACATCATTAATATTATTACCAATGTACATAAAAACAACTGAATTAATATTTACTTCGTTTAATAAAACAAATTTATCATTTTTAATTATTTGTTCTTTTAAATAAGTTGCTATATCACACCTTTTTTCAATCATTTTACCGATTCCTTCAACTCCTAAACTTTTCATTGCAAACCATAATTTTAAAGAAACCCAACTTTTTGATCCTATAAAAGGAGTTATTTGGCCATAGGCAAAATCTTCTTGCATTATTAAATCTGATGTTGATGTTATTAATTTCAGTTTTTCAGTATTTTTGACTAATAATGCACTAATACAATATGGAATTGCTAAAACTTTATGGGGATCAGTTGATATACTATCATATAGTTCAATACCTTTTATTTTATTTTTTAATTTTTTAGAAAATGCAAGTGAAAATCCATGACAAGCATCAGCATGTAACCAAATATTAGAGTCAATAGACTTTACAAGGTTATATACATCGGTTAAATTTTCAATAGTCATTGTTCTACTATCTCCCACATATACTACTACACTCATAATTTTACCTTTATTTTCAATTAATGCTTCTTTTAATTTAGATAAGTTATATTTAAATCCTTCTGTTTCTACCTCTATAACGTTATCACCACAACCTATCCACATTAAACTACTTTTTATACTATAATGCCCTATTCCTTTAGGAATTATAACTTTATAATCTTTGGGATTATTAACTCCATTAGTCATTGTTTTTTTGTTATGATTTTCTCTTGCTAATAACATTGCTGTGGCATTACTGCCTGTTCCACCATATGTTATTATTCCTCCTACATCCCAAATATTTTTTATAGGTTTTACTTTATAGCCAATAATCTCTCTTAACCACTTTACTACTGCTATTTCTGTAAATGTAGCAATCGGAGCACAAAATGAAGAATTAATCAAATTCTGTTGTAACAAATCCGATATCAATGCTCCTGATATTCCTCCTATAGAATTTCCTGCATCAGGAAATCCCATAAATTTAACATCTGAAAAATTTGTACAATATGGTAAAATTTCTTTTTTAAATTCTTTAACTACTTTCAAAGGCTCACTACTAGTTGTTGGGATTTCTAATAATTTATTAAGCATATTTTTATCAAAATTTCTTTTTTTCACTTTTTGATGAATTTTAAAGTTTATTCCTAAATCTATAGCTTCTTTAAAGCATTCTTTTGCATAATCTACATTTGTTTCATTAAGTATTTGTTTCATTATACCTCCATTATTTATTTAAGCAAAACATACTATTTTAGTATTAATCAATTTCTGTCGTTTTTCTAAATTATATCGTTTTATAATATAAATTATAAACTTATCTAATAATAATATCATTTCTTTAAATTCCAATAATCCATTTATTATTAATATTTTTTCCTTATTACTATAATCTTTTTTCATAATTTTATCTCCCTCTAAATTCTCTAATTCTTTTTTTTGCATAACTTGTAAAAGCAATATTTTCCCATTCTGTTCTTGGCCCAAAAGATAAATTATCAGTTATTATTTTAACTCTATCTTTATTTTGTAGTTTATAATCAATAGGGACATATTCACCATTTACAATTGCTGCTACCATAGTATTTCCTATGTCTGTATGAATTTTATAAGCAAAATCTATTGGAGTTGATCCTTTTGGCATTTCTATTATCTCACCTTTAGGAGTATAAACATATATTTTATCTGAAAATAATTCATTTTTAACTTGAGATACAAAATCTCTGTTATCACCAAATATGGCATTTATTTCAGTTAAGGATTTAAAAAATTGATATTTATTTTTTAATTCCTCTTGCATAACATTTCTAGCATTGCCTTTTTCTATATCCCAATAGGTTGGAAGACCAAATGATGCTACTTTATCCATATCAAAAGTTCTTATTTGAGTTTGAACTAATCTATCATTAGGTCCAAAAACTGTAGTATGTAAACTACTATACATATTGGTTTTTGGATTACAAATATAATCTTTAAATTTACTATTTATTGGATGATATTCTTTATGAATAAAATATAAAGTTCGATAACAATTTTCAACTTCATCTACCATTACCTTTAATGCAAATAAATCATGAATATCTGATAATTTATATCCTTCATTTAATTTTTTATATATGCCATATATATTTTTAGTTCTAATTTTTATCTCATTAGGAATATTTTGATCATTTAAAATACTTTGTATTTTATTAAGCATTTCATATAAAAATACATTACTATCATTTTCAATTGTCAATTTCTTTTCAGCTATTTTATTATACATATCAGGTTTTAAATATTTTAGTGATAAATCTTCTAATTCATTTTTAATTCTATAAGCCCCGATATAATAAGCAAGAGGCACAAATATTTCCATAGTTTCTAAAGCATTTTCTTTTTGTTTAAACTCACTTTTAAATTGTAAAGTTCTCATATTATGCAACCTATCAGCAAGTTTTATTATAATTATTCTGACATCATCAGTAATTCCGGTAATTATTTTTCTTGTATTTGCTAAATTTTGTTCTTGTTTGCTTGAAAAATTCATTTTTGACAATTTAGTAACACCATCAACTAATTTAGCTACTTCTTTATTAAAATTTTCAACAATTTCTTCTTTTGTAAAATTAGTATCTTCTAACGAATCGTGAAGTAGTCCTGCACATATCGTATCTTTGTCAGCATGCATTTCTGCTAAAATATAGGCAACATTTAAAGGATGAATAATATAACTTTCCCCACTTTGTCTAAATTGACCATTATGTAATTTTTCTGCTAATTGATATGCCTTAGTTATAATACCTACTTCTTCTTCATTATATTCTTTTACTAAATTAATTAAATCTGTAAATGTAATACCCATAAAAGCACCTCCAAATAAAAAACAGCAACAGCCCAAAAAGGCTAGTTGCTGAATACTTCATTATTCATAAGAAAGCATAAACATTCAAAACTTTCCAAAATGTTTAATTCATTAATTATAAAATTATTTTTAAGGATATAATTACACATAACATTCTTCCTTTCAAATAAATTTGTATTTAATTTACAACTTTTTAAAAAGAATGTCAATAGTTTTTTTTACTAATTTATTATATAATTTTTAAAAATATAGGCATGAGATTCTAAAAAATTACCTTCTTCGATAATTTTTTCTATTTTTTCTTTATTTAAATAACAAATTGATTCTACTTCACTTTCTTGTAATTTAATAGTATCTAAATTTAAATTATCTATTTCTAATTTATAAACATTAAATATGCAATTTTTACTTGGATATTTAAATGTAGTAACAAATTTAATGTCATCTTCTTTTGGATTTATTCCAAGTTCTTCATTTAATTCTCTTTTAATAGTTGTAAAACCATCTTCTCCATGAATAACATGACCACCAGTTGAAGAATATTTACTTCCTTTTTCTTTAGATGTTTTTTGAATTAAGTATTCTTCTTTGTTTTTTATAAAGATTACAGATAACATAATATTTTTACCATTTTCTGTTTTTTCACCTCTAGTAATTATTTCATTTAATTTTTTGCCATTATCATCATATAAATCTAATATTTCCATTTATTTTTTCTCCTTTGAAATAATTAATAATTTATAATAAACTATTCATTAAATTTATTACTTCTTTAATTTTAATTCATCAGTACTATTATCCATAAAAATTATTGTACTATTATCTATATCTTTAACATTTTTTAAATCTTGAAAATTATCGGTAACACTAGTATATAATAAATTGTAATATTCATCATAACTTAATAATCCAAACGTATTATTTTCTTTAAGAAAAGCTATATAAACATTATCATTAATTAATAACTTTTTAATATCTCTTATATCATCATCTAACTTTATTCTAAAACCTTTTAATTGTTTATTATCTAAATAAACATCATAATAAAATCCTCTTTCATATAAAGTATTAAGTCTTTCTTTTAAATTTTTATTTAATTTTAATTCATCTATTTCATTTTTATTAATGGGTACTAAATAACTATAACCATCACTTGTTAAATAGATACTTAAATAATCTAAATTAATTTGTTCTTTAAGAGTTACTTCTTCTTGATTATTATTTTCATCTTCTTTAGAAATAAATTTTATATATATTATATAACTTCCCAATAAAAGAATAATAACCATTAATATAATTGATAATTTATTTATTTTCATAATCTTCTAAAGCCTTTATAATACCTTTATATGGAAGAAAAGCACAATTCTTTCTATTATTTTGCTTATATATATCTTGGAAAGCTAAAGCTTCATTTAAAATATCTTTATTATATTCTTCTTCATTACACATATGATCAAAATTCTTAATATATTCTTTGGCATCATTAATACTTTTACCAATTAAATTTTTAATCATAATTGATGTAGATGCAGTTGAAATAGCACAAGCCTCTCCCGTAAATTTAATATCTTTTATAGTATCATTTTCAAACAATATCTTTATATCTAAATTATCAATACAATTAGGATTTCTTGTATTAACTAATTTATAATTATCATCATTAACTTCTTCTTTATTAATTGGATTTTGAAAATGTTCTAAAATTATTTCTCTACTTAATTCTTTATCCATAATTACTCATCTCATTCCCTAATTTAACGCATAATTAAAAATGTGTCAATAAAGAAATTTATTTTAAGTTTCATTTTAATAATAAATAGTTAAGGTTTGATGAGCATTATCTTTAATTTTTATTTTTTCAAATTATTTTAAATTAAAAGAAGTATTTCTACTTCTTAAATCATTTCTTTTAATATTTTATCTTTATCTTTTAAAAGTTCTATTAAAGCATCAATTTCACTTTCCGTATTATAAAAATATAAGCTTACTCTAATAGAATTAGTAACACCAACAACATCTTTTGTAAGTTTAGCACAATGATTACCTGCTCGTACACAAATACCATATTTATTTAAATAATAAGCTACATCTTCGGAAAATACACCTTCTACATTAAAAGCTACTATACCAGAATCAGCTTCTAAATTTAAAATATCAATATGAGGAATTGCTACTAATTTTTCAATTAAATAATTTCTTAAATTCTTTTCATATTTTTCAATATTTTCCATTCCTATTTTATTAAGATATCTTATTGCTTCTCCTAGACCTATAACTCCTGCTATATTAGGTGTACCTGCTTCAAATCTAGTTGGAACTTCTTTTAATACCATTTTTTCAGGAGAATCAAATGATTCATTCATTCCTCCTCCTAAATTAACTGGTTCAATATTTTGCATAAGTTCATATTTTGCATATAAAACACCAACACCTGTTGGCCCCAACATTTTATGAGCTGAAAAAGCTAAAAAATCAATATCTGTTTCACTAACATTAGTTTTTTTATGAGGAACACTTTGAGCACCATCAACAACTACAAAAATATCTCTTTCATGAGCATATTCACATATTTCTTTAATAGGTCTTATATCTCCAATTACATTAGTAATTTCTGCAATACTTATAACTTTAGTATTTGGTGTAATTGCTTTCTTTAAATTTTCTAAAGTTAAAAAATAATTATCATCTAAATTTATATATTTAATTACTGCTCCTGTATTACCTGCTACTCTAAACCAAGGCATAACATTAGAAGCATGCTCTGTTTTGGTAATTAAAATTTCATCTCCACGATCTAAAAGATTAGCAAAAAAACCATTAACTATTAAATTCATACTATCTGTTGTCCCACTAGTAAAAACAATTTCTTCTTTTCTTTTAGCCCCAATAAAATCTTTTACTAAATCTCTTGTATTTTCATACTCTAAATCAACTTTAAAAGATATATCATAATCTCCCCGATGAGCATTAGCACTATAGTTTTCATAATAATCTACTTGTTTATCAATTACACATTGTGGTTTTAAACTAGTAGCACCACTATCTAAATAAATAATATCTTGTTTTAACATTGGAAAGTCTTCTCTATGCATTTAATCACCTCCAAAACTTTTTAAAATATAATTATCCATATTACTAAAAATAAATCCTTTTAATAATATTTTCTTACAATTTTCTTTATTTATTCCTTTACTCATTAAATAATCAATTAAACTTTGATCTAATCCTCCAATAGTAGTAAAATGTTCTGCTTTAATATCATTACTACTTGCCACAATATTTGGTTCAATATGGATAAATCCTCCATTAATTGTTCCTTTTAAATCTTCTAACGCGATATTATTAATTGTATCTTTTTCTATATTAACATTAATAATAATCTTACTTAAATCTTTATTACTTATATTTCTAATATTTATAATTGATTCATTATTATTACCTTTAATTAAATTATTAATTATTAATTTATGTTTACTATTATTTATAAAAGCTTCATTATAAAATATTTTTGAACAATCATTTTGTATTATATCTACTTCTAAATCTTCATTTATCTCTTTATTAAATTTATATAATTTTAAAACACTATCCCTAGTCAAAATAATTTTTAACTTATTTAATAATTCATTAACTAAATAAATAGTTACTTCTCCTTTAATATTAATAGTTAAATCTTTTTTTTGACAATTTAAAATATATTCTCCCTTTTCTATATCTATAATATCACTTACTAATAATTTATTCATATTCCTAATTCTCACTTATAACAAATGTATCATATTCTTCTAATATTTTTTTGAAACCTTTATCTAATATTTCTTTAGCAAAAGATTCATCTTTAGTCAAAATTATTCCTTTATTGTTAAGTAAATGAACTTTATAATGTTCAAACATATTTAATATAGAAGCTGTATGAGTAATTATTAAAATAGTTGGTTTATATAATTCATAATATTTTTTTAAAGAATTTCCCACTAATTTAATTGCATCAACATCTAAACCTGAATCAACTTCATCAAGAATAATCATACTTGGTTTTAACATCCACATATGCATTAATTCTATTTTTTTTCTTTCTCCTCCAGAACATCCGACATTTATTTCCCTGTGAATAAAACTTTTATCTAATTCTAAATCTTGACATATTTTTTCTAATTCTTTACTAAATTCAAAAATATTAACATTTTTACCAGTTTTTTCTCCAAGAGCTAAACGAAGCATTTCTGCATTTGTAACACCCTCTACTTGAATGGGCGATTGATTTAATAAATATATTCCTTCTTTAGCTCTATCACTAATACTCATTTTAGTAATTTCTTTTCCATTATATTTTATTGAACCATCTACTTTATAGTTATTATCTCCCATAATAGCTTTAGCAATACTACTTTTACCTACACCATTTTTTCCCATTAAAACATGAATTTCTCCACTATTTATTTTTAAGTTTAAATTATTAAATAACTCTTTATTATTAACACTTAATGTTAGATTACTAATTTCAAACATAAAACCACCTACTTATTTGATTATAACACTTAAAGTATATTTTTGAAATACTCGTGTATATTATTACTGGGTGATATGTAATGAACTTAAAGAAAATGATATTTGTTAATTCTATTTTAACTTTTCTTCTGTGTTTTTTAACTCATTTTATTTATACTTGGTTTCCTAATCCTGTATTTGCTATCTTTTTTCCTGTTAATGAAAGCATATGGGAACATATGAAAATGCTTTATACAACTATTTTACTTTATGGTATTATTGAATACTTTTTATTAAAGAAATTCAAAATAACTTTTAATAATTTTACTTTAACTACTTTTCTAAAAAGTATTATAATTATTCCTATTTACTTAATAATTTATTTACCTATTTATTATAATTTTGGTGAAAATATGTTAGTAACTTTTATTATATTATTTATAACTATTTTATTTGTAAATTATTTAGCATCTAAACTTCTTAATTTACATCACATCAATTATCAAAAAGAAGTTAGTATCATTTTTATAATCATTGTTTATGTTATTATGGGTTATTTAACTTTTAAAGCTCCAAGAAAAGAATTATTCTTTGATACTCAAGAAGAAAAATATGGTATTAATGATTATTTAATTAAAGAATAGAAAAAAGTATAAATGTCTTAATTGATATTTATACTTTTTGCTTGTTATGAAGCGATGTAGAATGGATTATCGTAAGTTCCAGAACCAGATAATTTTATATTATTCTTTAAATAGAAGACTGGACGTATTGAAACTGCTGAATATGACATATTGTTCTGGCCAATGTAACCGCTGGAAACTACAAACCACACACCAAACTCTGTGTTCTTAGCACTACGTCGACCTACACGCGACATGGTCCAGTTACCATATGTTGTACTATCATTTCCAGTTACAGAAATCCAGCTTTCTTTACATACACTATAATCTGTTGTACAACTTGTTAAATGTCCTTCTGTACTTCCTGAATATGCATAATCGTGTATATACATTAATGCTATTTTTGATTTTTTACTTTTTGTCCATTTTTGATCTGTTATGTAATCTCCTAATGGATGCTGATAATATTTTGTTGGGGCTTGGCCTGTTTCTATTTTATATACTTGTTCTGCTGTTATATGTTCAGTCTGTACTAAATCATAACTTATATCTCCATACATATAGTCCCATTCTTCTATTTTACCTTTTATGCCACTATCTAATGTACTTATAAATCCATCATCACCATTAAGTGTTTGGTATATTTCGCTTTCTGGCCATTCTGGACATCCACTTTCATCACATTTATATGTACTATCTGATGAACTTGGATTATATTTTGTGTCCCACACAAATTCTGTTGTTCCATTTTTATCATATCTTGTTTGTTTTATGACTTTTATATTTCCTTCAGGGGTTATTCCTATTATTCGATACATATTTTCATCATATCCAGTACTTTTTGCATTACTACATCCTGTTGTTCCTACGTTTTCTAAACATATATAATTATTTACTTTTTTTCCTTTTAATGTATCCGTTCCTTGGTATCTATACATACCTCCGACTAATGTTGAACTTAATGTATTTGTTTTGTCAGCTTCTCTTAATATATTCTCTTGTTCTGTTGATATTACTTTGGTTAATGTGAACGGATCTTCTATTGTTCCACTTCCATATAATTGAATATTATTCTTTAAATAAAACACTGGACGCACTACAAACGTAGTACCCAAAACATAAGAATTGACATTGCCGTTTGGACACACACTCCACGTAAGGAAACTAGAATACGTATTATTTTCTCGACCTCGGCGTGTCATTGTCCATTCATATTGTTCATTACCTGAAGATGCCCCTCCATTATTTTTCATATGCATCCAACCTTGATTTACACAATCTGCATATTTTGGATTTTTATCTAATTGACAGCTTTCTTGGTTTGCTTGATAATAATAGTCATGCAAGTACATTAATCCTATCGGAGATTCCTTATCCATTTGTTTCCATTTTTCATTTATTACTAATGCTCCTTTTGAATTGTAATACTGCGTTTCTTTTTGACCACTTTCTATTTTATATATATCACCTACTCCTAAAGTTTTTAAATAATTTTCTCCTATATCTCCATAATACCATCTTTGAGGTTCTATTTTATTTTTTATTTCTTCCTTTAATGAATTGTAAAATGATTCATTTAATGTTTTATATATTTCACTTTGTTCCCATGTTGGACAATCTCCTCCTGTACAGTAATAATTTTGTGAACTATCTGATGAATATGTACTATATTTTGTGTCCCACTTATAAAGTGTATAATTATATCTTGTTTGTTTTATTACCTTTATATTTCCTTCTGGTGTTATTCCTATTATTCGGTACATGTTATCATCGTATCCAGCAGAACATTTTCCTTCTAAACATAAATAGTTATCTACATCTGTCCCTTGATATCTATACATTCCTCCGACAGGTTCAGTACTTAATCCATTACCAGATTTTGCTCTTAAATCATCTACTGTTATTGTTTTATCAAAGTATACATAACAATATACTGATTGATTTGTTTTTATACTAAATTTATTATCTGTATAAGTTAATACATCTTTTACTGCTACTCCTTTGGAATCTATACATCCTGATTTATCTGCATTGTAATTATAACCTTCTGTTGGAAAATCACTATCTTCACTTTGTGTATATTCCCCATCTTCTCCTTGTAACATTATTGCAAACATTCCACTTTTTGATGAATTACTGTTAACAAGTTTTACTTCATCTAGTTGTGTTTCTTTATCCGATAATTTGTGGCTTATTAAAAATAAGCTACTTATCATAGTTATGACTAATATTATAAATATAATATTTACTGTATTAAATTTTTTCTTTTCCATATATTGCTCCTTTAGGCTCACTATTGAATTATTATTTCTAAAATAATTTTAATTCATTTATGAGCCTAAGTCAATATCTTAATTTCTTTATGTTAAATTTTATATGATGTTTATGAATAGATTAAAAATGTTAAGAAAAGATAAAAATTTAACTCAACAAGAACTTGCTAAAATTATAAATATGAGTCAAACTGGATACTCTCAATATGAAAGAAATGAAAGAAAAATTCCCATTACTACTATTAAAAAGTTAGCTAATTATTTTGAAGTAAGTGTTGATTATTTATCTGGATTAACAGATATAAAAGATAAATATAAAAATTCTAAAATAATAAATAATGAAAATAATATTTTAAGACTTAAAGAAATAAGAGAAGATAAAGATTATTTACAAAAAGATATTGCTAAAGTTTTAAATATGAGTAGAAAAGCTTATTCTCACTATGAATCTTATTATAGTGAAATACCTCTTTATAAATTAAAAAAATTAGCACTATTTTATAATGTTAGTATTGATTATTTATTATATCTAACTGATGAAAGAGTTCCTTATACAAGAAAAGAAGAAATGTAATTATTCTTCTTTATATACATATTTTTTCATGCCTTAATTTGTCATACGATTCTTCTTTACTTTTTTTATTTTTTCTAACTTTTTATGTAGAATGGATCGGAAGTTGATCCTGCTCCTCCTAATTCAACATCGGACTTAAGATAGAAGATTGGGCGAACTGAGAACGTACCGTGCAAGGCGCTCTCGTAGAGCTGGCCATCCGAACCCACAATCCACGCACGTAACCAAGCGTCCGAGCCATTATACCGACCTAAACGTGACATGGTCCATTCTGTATAGGTTGTACTACTTGATTCATTATTTGTTTCATGTATCCAGCTTCCTTTACAATTTGTATAATTACTTCTACAATTTTTTTCATGTCCTGTTGCACTTATTGCATATAAATAATCACTTACATACATCAATCCTATTGATGATGTATTACTTGTCTTTTGCCATTTTATTCCTGAACTTTTTTGCACTAAACTTCCACCTGCATTATAATATTGGGTTGCTTCTTGTCCACTTTCTATTTTATATACTTCTTCTGATGTTATCCCTGAACCCATATAGTCATATCCTATATCTCCATACCACCAATTTTGCGGCTCTATTTTGTTTCTTATTTTTTCATTTAATGTATTTATAAATCCATTATCTCCATTTAATGTTTCATATATTTCACTTTGTTTCCATGTTGGGCAATCATCTCCACAATAGTAATCACTTTGCTTTGAATCTACACTTGATTTACTATTCCATTTAAATGATGTTGTTCCACTTTTATTATATCTTATTTGTTTTATTACTTTGATATTTCCACTCTCTGTGATTCCTATTATTCTGTACATGTTTTCATCATTTCCACTTGTGGAACATCCTGATGAACCTACTTCTTTTAAACATATATAGTTATTCTTTACTACATCATTTGTTCCTATATATCTATACATTCCTCCCACTAAACCTTCACTTAAGCCACTTCCATCTTTTCTTATATCATCTACTGACAATTGTTTATCAAAATACAAATAACAATATGATGTCTTATTACTTGTTACTGTTATACTATTTGTATCTGTATTAAAGGAGATATCTTCTATTTTATTTCCATCTATATCTTCACATCTACTTTGTTCAATATTTAATTTGTATCCTTCGGGAAATAAATTCTCATTTCCTTCTTGACCTTTTGTTAAAGTCAATATAAAAATGTAATATTTGGTCCATATAATTATGTAGGAAAACCTACATTTTTAAATGAGCCTT
>CANQAK010000013.1 GCA_947589495.1 uncultured Bacilli bacterium
GAAAGCAGATTATTTAGAAATAAATAGTTTGCTTTTTTAATGGAAAAATTTAGTAAAAAGTTAAAAAGTGTAAAGTAGATAAAAAATTAGTATTAATTTTTTGAAACCCTTTATTTATAAGAAAAAACAACAAATTATTAATTTTTAAAAACGGTAGAAAATTAAATTAAAACAATCCAAAATTTAAGAAAAATAAATAATTTAAAAAGTTTATAACAAATTTAGATTGACATATTTGATACGGGGGGGGGTATAATATTTATAGGAAGGAGAAAAAGGAAAAAATGAAAAATTTAAAAATGTTTGCAATTGGTCTTGCTGCATTCGCTGCAATGACTATGGGTGTTCATGCTATGACTTATAAAGGTGATAATGCTTTAGATTTTGCAAGCTGTTTAAATGCTTCTACAGATTCTGTATGTACTTTAACTAAAAGTGGTGCTATTGCAGGAGCAACAGTTCATAAAAATGTTACATTAAACCTTGAAGAAGGAGTAGTATTAACACTAAATGGGTTTGCTATTTCTGTTCAAGATGGAGCATCTTTAACAGTAAATGGTGGAGAAATCAAAAGAACTGATACTACTGATGCTAATATCTTAGTAGTAAAAGAAGGAGGATCTTTAACAACTAAAGCTGTTAAATTAACTTCAACAGCAGTAGCACCAAGTCATGATGATCAATCAGTAATAGCTGTAGATGGTGGAAGTAATACTTCTAAAGTTACTAAAGTAAGTATTGGTAAAGATACTACTGTTAGTGGTTATGCTGGATTAATTGTTTATCCTACTACAAGAAATGTAGATGGAAAAGCAGAAAACGTTACAGTTGACTTAAATGGTACTTGGAATACTGTTGGATACACAATTCAAACTCAAGGAAGAATTAAAACTACAACAAACGTTCCAGTTATCAATGTAAATGGTGGTTCATATACTTCAACTAAAAATGTTGCATTATATGCTGCAGGACAAGGTAAATGGACTATTGCTAAAGGAGTTAAAGTTACTGGTGATGAAGCTATCTATGTTAAATCAGGTGAAGTAACAGTTGATGGTGGTGAATTTATAGCTACTGGTGATTGTAATTATGGTCAAAAACACACTGATAGTGGTGTAACATCAAATGCATACGCAACTGGTGCAGCACTAAGTGTTTATAACCAAGCTGGTTATGCTAATGGTATTAAAGTAGTTGTTAATGACGGTACTTTCAAAAGTGCATGTTCAGTAATTGCTGCTGATGTATCTGGAAATGACACTATTGCAATTAAAGGTGGAAGTTATGAATCTCCAAAAAATGTTGCTCCAATTAGAGGTAATGCTACTGCATTTGTTCAAGGAGGTACATTCTCATCAAGTTTAACTGCTAGTTATATTGCTAGTAATTTATCACAAGTAACAATTAATGGTGTAACTTATGTTGGAGCTGAATACAAAGTTACTACTGAAGTTACTGAAGAAAATGGTAAAGTTGATTCAATTATGAGTCCTGCAACAGCAATTGCTGGAGCTAAAGTAATTATTGCTGATTATGTAAAGGTAACTCCAAATGAAGGCTATGTAGCTATTTATAAAGTAGTTGATGTTGATGGAAAAGAAGTTAGCGTTACTGATGGATCATTTGTAATGCCTGAAAGTGATGTAACTGTTACTGTTACATTTGTAGTTAAAACTGAAGCTACAGAACCAACTGTTCCAGGTGATGAAGAACAAAATAATAATGTAGTTGTTGGAGACGAAGCAAACAGCCAACAACCAGCAGAAAATATTCAAGTTGCAAAAACTGGTGACAATATTGTTACTTATATGGGACTTGGACTTGCTAGTTTAGCAGTTGTTGCTTTAGGTTCAAAAAACTTAAAAAAACAAACTAACTAATTAGTAAAAATTAAAATTAGCTAATATTTGCTAACCAAAAAGCTTAAAAACTTTTTGAAGACTCGCAAACACTTCAAAAATTCATTCTCTATATACCTTTTTATAGAATAAAGCTTAAGTCAGCAAATTTAGTATAGAGAAAGCAGATTATTTAGAAATAAATAGTTTGCTTTTTTAATGGAAAAATTTAGTAAAAAGTTAAAAAGTGTAAAGTAATAAAAATTAAGTAGTAAATTTTTTGAAATCCTTTATTTATAAGCAAAAACAACTAATTATTAATTTTTAAAAACGGTAGATAAATAAATATTATTGCTTTAAAAACTAAGAAAAAGAGGCCAATTAAAAAGTTTATAACAAATTTAGATTGACATATTTGATACGGGGGGGGTATAATATTTATAGGAAGGAGAAAAAGGAAAGAGAATGAAAAATTTGAAAATGTTTGCAATCGGTCTTGCTGCATTCGCTGCAATGACTATGGGCGTTCACGCTCAAATGCTAGGTACAACAAATTGTACTGAAAGCGATAATAATGGAACTGTAACTAATAAATGTACTCTTAAACAAGGTGATACATTTGATACAGTTAAAATAACTGAAGATATGACTATTGTTACTTCAGATACAAATAGTTTAACTATTCCAAGTAGTGTAACTGTTACAGTTGCTGAAGGAAAAACTTTAGTTATAGATGGTGGTAATTTAAAACTTAATGGTACTATTAGAGTGCTAGAAGGAGCTACTTTAAAAGTTATCAATGGTGATAAAGCTGCAATAGAAGTTGCTGGAAGTAATACTGGAAAAGTTGTTGTTTCTGAAAAAGGTAACTTTGAAGTAAGTGGAAATCAAAATACAAGTGCTGTTGTAGTTTATGGTGATTTACAAATAACTTTAAAAGATGGAGCTACTTTAAATGTAAGCAATAATAAAGGAAATGGTATTAATGGTGTTGGATCTAATGGATACATCAAAGCTACTGATTCTCATATTATTGTAAAAGATAATGGACAAAGTGGTATTAGTGGAAGAATTATACTTGCAAATAGTGATTTAACTGCTACAGGAAATGGACTAAGTGGTGTTGTTTTTGCTGGTGCTACAGGAAAAGCATCTTCAATTGATGCAAATTCAACTGTAGTAGCTACTGGTAACTTAACTGATACAACATATGAAAAATTAGCTGATAAAGCAGATATTTTAGTTAATGGATATGTTAATGTTGCTGGAAAAATTACTGCTGGTTCAATGACTCCATTAAAAGTTACTTGGAGTACTACACAAAATCCTAATGATGTTAAAGATACTTATGTAAAATTAACTGATGAAAAAGCAATTATTGATGTTGAAGAATTCAAAGTTGTTTGTGATGGTACTACTATTGGTGGAAGTTGTTTAGATACTGCTAAAAATACAATTAGTTTTGTAGCAGGAAGCAAAGGACTTGTAGTAGAAGGAGATAAAGCTACTGTTTATGGTGATGTTAAAGAAGTAACTATTCCTACTGATGTTAAAGAAGTAGTTATTGATGAAAATGCAGGTGCTGATATGACAGTTATTGCTGCTCCTGGAGTTAAAATTTCTAATGCTTCAACACATAAAGTAATTGTAAAATCTACAACAGGAGATGTTTATACAGTTGATGCTGCTGTAGAAGGAAAGGCTTCAGAATATACTGTACCTGGACAAGTTGCAACAGAACCAGGACAAACTGAACCAACTGTTCCAAGTGATGAAGAACAAAATAATAATCCAGTTGTTGGAGACGATGCAAACAGCCAACAACCAGTAGACAATGTTCAACCAGCTAAAACTGGTGACAATATTGTTACATTCATGGGATTAGGACTTGCTAGTTTAGCAGTTGTTGCTTATGGCGCTAAAAACCTTAAAAAACAATTTAACTAAAATTAGTAGGAATTAATGATAACTAATATTTGCTAACCAAAAAGCTAAAAACTTTTTGAAGACTCGCAAACACTTCAAAAAATATTCGCTATATACCTTTTTATAGAATAAAGCTTAAGTCAGCAAATTTAGTATAGAGAACATACTCATTTAGAAATAAAGGGTATGTTTTTATTTTGTAAATCATTATTATAAGGCTTTTTGCATACTATATGATAGCAATGTACTTCAAAAATTAACAAAAAATTATAAAAATTGCTAAAAAATGTCAATTAACAATATTCTTTGAAAATGTTATTGACAAAGACATTTTTTTTGAAGTATAATTGACTCATAGAAAGGAAAGGTATATAGAGAATGAAAAATTTGAAAATGTTTGCGATTGGTCTTGCTGCATTTGCTGCAATGACTATGGGTGTTCATGCTGCATGTAATACAACTGCTGAATGGACAAAACCAGATGGTACTGTAACATGTGAAGCTACTTTAACTGCTGCAGTTACTAATGCTGATGCTGGCTCTGTTATTACATTATTACAAGATACTCAAGAAGGAAATATTAATGTAACTAAAGATATTACTGTTAACTTAAATGAACATAAAGTTACAGCTGCTAACGGTGATATTTTCAGAGTTGCTGCAGGTGCAAAATTAACACTTAATGGAAAGGGAGAATTATATAACGCTGGAAGTACTGCTTCTCAAGCAGATGTAACAGTTGCTGCAGGAGGTAGTTTTGAAACTAAAGGTGCAGTTACTTTAACACAAGAAAGTACAAATGCTACAGTTGAAGCTGTAAGAGTTATAGGTAGTGCTGATGCTTCTGTTAAAACTAATGTAACATTTAGTGATGAAACAGTTGTTACAAGTAAATTAAATGGTATAGTTATATATCAAGATACTTTTACAGGCAATAATAGTGGTACTGCAGGTGCTGCTTTAGGTGTAACTGTTAATATGGCAGGTACATGGAATGTTCAAAAATATGCAGTTAAAGTTAATGGATCTATTGCTTATGCTGCAGATGGTGCTACTGTAATTAATATCGAAAAAGGAACTTATACTGGTGTAAATAATGCATTATATGCATCAGGATATGCCATTTGGAATATTAAAGGTGGAGAATTTACTGGAGCTCAAGCTTTACAAATTAATTCAGGAAAAGTAACAATTTCTGGAGGAAAATTTGTTGCAAATGGACCTGCTGCTACAGGAGTTCCTGCTAATAGAAAAAATACTGGATCAGCTATTGTAGTTTACAATGCTCATGAAGATATAGCTGGCTATCCAGATGCTAAATATATTGATTTAACTATTACTGATGGAGAATTTATTAGTGAAAAAGCTAATGCAATCAACATTGATAGAGCACGTGATGGTAAATTCGCTATAAATGGTGGATCTTTCACAAGTGGTAAAGATTCAGAAGGAAACTGTTTACCAGCAATTTATATTTTTGACTATGCTTTTGTAAGCAGTCATGAAGGTATGATTACTGGTGGAACATTTGCTTGTTCAGTAGTAGGAGATACTGATAATAGTAGCTCTTCATATCAACCAGCTGAAAACGTTTTAGCTATTTTAACTAAAGGTTCAAATGTTAAAACTGAAGGTGGAAAAGTTGTAGTTGGTGATCCAGCTACATCAGAAGAACCAGGACAAACTGAACCAACTGTTCCAGGTGATGAAGAACAAAATGGCGATACAAATGTTGGTGATAGCGCAAACAACCAACAACCAGCTGAAAATGTTGAACCAGCTAAAACTGGTGACAATATTGTTACATTCATGGGATTAGGACTTGCTAGTCTTGCAGTAGTTGGTCTTGGTGCTAAAAATTTAAAAAAACAAACTTCTATGTAATATAGATTTTGTTGAATAGAAAAAGTCATACTAGAAATAGTATGCTTTTTTTTATGAAATTTTTTTGAAAAAATAGACTATTCATTGTTTACAAAGTTTAAAATATTTTTTATAATAAAACTTGAACTTTGGAGGTGCAAAATGGACTACACATTACTTGTTATGCTTTTAAAAGATTTAGTTATTTTGCCCCATCAAGAAATTAAACTTGAATTAAAGGATGAGATAAGTAAAAAAATAATAAAAGTAAGTGATAAAAAATATAATAGTAGAGTTTTAGTGGTATCACCTACAACAGAAAACTTGAATCCCTCAACTGAAGATCTTCCTAAAGTTGGAGTTATTGCTTATATTAAAAATAAAATTGAATTATCTAATGGTCATTTAAGAGTAACTTTAAAGGGTGAAAAAAGAGTTCGAATACTCGAATATGAACCATTTAGTAATGATATAATTGATGCAATTGTTACCGATATAATTCTTCCTAAATTAGAGGAAACTGGTGAAAAAATAATTATTAAAAAATTAAGAGAAACTTTAGAAGATTATATTTCATCATCTCCCAATGTTTCTAATAGTATTTTAAAAACTATTAATGATAATGAAGATTTAAGTTTTTTAACAGATGCAGTTACAACTTTTTTACCATTAAATGCAAGTAAAAAACTTGAATATATGCAAGAATTAAATAGTGAAAAAAGAGCTCTTTCTTTAATAAAAGATATTAAAACAGAAATTAATTTAAATAAATTAGAAGAAAAGATTGATAATAGTGTTCAAGTAAAATTAACTAAAGAACAAGAAGAATATTATTTAAAAGAAAAATTAAAAGAAATTAAAAAAGTAGTAGGAATTAATAACGAAAGTGAAGAAATTAATGAATACAATGAAAAATTAAAAAAATTAAAATTAAGTGAAAGAACTCATAAAAAATTAGAAGAAGAAATTAAAAAATTAGAACATAATTTAATTTCACCAGAAAGTAATATTATAAGAAATTATTTAGATTGGATATTAAATTTACCATGGAATGTTAAAAGCAAAGAAAATTTAAATGTTAAAACAGTTTTATCTTCTTTAAATAAAAGTCATTATGGACTAGAAGAAGTAAAAGAAAGAATAATAGATTATATAAATATTAAAAATATTAATCCTTTAGTTTCTAGTCCTATTATTTGTTTAGTTGGTCCTCCAGGTGTTGGAAAAACAACTATTACAGCAAGTATAGCAGCATCCTTAAATAGAGAATTTTATAAAATTAGTGTTGGAGGGTTAAATGATTCAACAGAACTTATTGGCTCTAGGAGAACATATTTAGGGGCTCTTCCAGGTAAAATTATTCAAGGGTTAAAAAAATGTGGTACTAATAATCCTGTTATTTTAATTGATGAAGTCGATAAAATGGTTAAAGATTATAAAGGAGATCCAGCCAGTACTCTTTTAGACATTCTTGATAATACACAAAATAAAACATTTATAGATAATTATATTGAAGAACCTTTTGATTTAAGTGATGTATTATTTATCTTAACTGCTAATAACGCTGATGATATACCTTATACTTTATATGACCGATTAGAAATTATTGATTTATCAAGTTATACTGTTTTTGAAAAAATAGATATAGCTAAAAAATATATTTTACCAAAAATATATGACGATCTTAAATTAAGTAAAAAATTAATTATGAAAGATGAAACCCTTATTTTTCTTATAAATAATTATACTAAAGAAGCTGGAGTAAGAAATTTAACCAGAATTTTAAGAACATTAGTAACAAGAGTAGTTAGTAGTAAACCTGATACTTTAACACTTACAAATACAGATGTTATTAAATATTTAAAAGATAGTAACACTAATAATTCAGAAAATAAAGAAATAAAAGAAAGTGGTATAGTTAATGCTTTAGCTTATACAAGTTATGGTGGTATTACTTTAAGAATAGAATGTGCAATTTATAATGGAGAAGAAAAAATACTAGTAACAGGATCTTTAGGAGATGTTTTAAAAGAAAGTATTAAAGTAGCATTATCTTTTATTAAAGAAAAAAATTATATAAGTAATACAGTATTTTATAATCATACAATTCATATTCATTTATTAGATGGGGCGACTAAAAAAGAAGGACCTTCTTGTGGAGTAGCTATAACTACTGCAATTTTATCTAAATTATTTGAAATACCTATTAATGAAAAAATTGCTTTTACTGGGGAAATTAGTTTAAAAGGTAATATTTTAAAAGTTGGTGGGTTAAAAGAAAAGTTAATTGCAGCTTATAATAATGGCGTAAAAACTGTCTATATACCAGAAGATAATGGAAATGAATTAACTGTTTTACCAAGTCAAATACTAGAAAATGTTGAAATTAAATTAGTAAATAATTATGAAGTAATATTTAATGATTTATTTAAAGAAAAATTAGAAGAAAAAAATAAAGAATTTCAAAAAGAAATGAAAGAAAATAATATGGCCTAAAGTTATATTATTTTTTTTCATTTCATATTATTTTTTAGGAGATGATAATATGTTTATTAAGATACCCTTTGAAAGTGAAATTGAATTTAAAACGAATATTAGTGAAATTACCAAAATGTCTTTAGAACATGATTTTAATGTGAATGATGGAGTAGTATTAGGTAATTTTTATGTAAGTGGAGAATATCGAGTACATGAAGTGAGTGTAAATAAAGAACCATTTAAATATACTTTACCTTTTACAGTTGAACTTAGAGATGATATTAAAAAAGATACTATAGAGTTTAATATTGAAGATTTTTCTTATGATATTATTAAAAATAATACTTTAAAAGTAAATATTGAGTATTCTTTAACGGGGGAAATTGAAGAAAAAGAAGAAACTGTTTATGAAAGAGTAGATGAAAAAGAATTAGAAAGTGAACTAACATTTATTGATGAATTTTTAGATAAAGAAGAAAAAGAAAATACTGAAGAAAAAGAATGTATTGAGGAAGAAAAAGAAGAAATTGAAACAAATGAAGAGGAAGATAGAGTAGAAGAGAAAAAAGAAAAAGAAGTAGAAATATTTAAAGAAGAAGAAAAAGAAGAAAAAGTTGAAGTAGAAAAAATTGTTGAAGATAAAAAAGAAGAAGATAAAAGTGACTTGGAAGAAGAAAGATTAAATGAAGAGGAGGAAAAAACAATTATGGAGACTATTAAAGATAGTGATGATACATTTGTAACATATCATGTACATATTGTTAAAGAAAGTGAAAGTATTGATACAATTAGTCATGTTTATGGTGTACCTAGTAGTTTAATTAGTGAATATAATAATTGTGATAGCATTAGTATTGGAGATAAACTATTAATACCAAAAGCTGATGAATAAACTAGATTCACTAAAATCTTTATATAAACCATATCGTTATACCATAAGAGGTAAATGTACTATTTTAGAAACTACTAGTGGTAATTTTGTTATTAAAAAGAAACCTTCAAATAAAGATATTCCTGGATTATTTAACTATTTAAAATCACGTAATTTTATTTATTTTCCAGAAATTTATAATGATAATAGAGATGATACATACATCTATGAATATATTGAAGATAATGATGTAATTAATCCAGGTAAAAGTGAAGATTTAATCAGTTTAGTAGCCCTTCTTCATTCTAAAACATCATATAATAAAGAAATATCTGAAGAAACTCATAAAGAAATATATGAAAATATTAAAAATAATATCTTATATTTAAGAGATTATTATTTAAAATATTATGAATTATTTATTAAAGAAATTTATATGTCACCTTCACATTATGAATTTGTTAGAAATTATTCTAAAATTATGGCAGCATTAAATTTTACCGAGAGAGAACTTGATGATTGGTATAGTATTGTTAGAGAAAAAAAGAATGAGAGGATATCTCTCATTCATAATAATTTAAGTTTAGAACATTATATAAGAGGGGAAAAAGATTGTTTAATAAGCTGGGATAATGCTAAATTTGATACACCAGTTTTAGATTTAGTAAAACTATATCAGAATAATTTCTGGGAATTAGAATTTTCTACAATTTATAATCGGTATTTATCTATTACTTCTTTAAGTGAACAAGAACAAAAGCTTTTCTTTATTTTGATTTCTTTAGTACCAGAAATTAAATTTGAAGGTGATGAATTTAACTCATGTAAAAATATGCGAAAATGTCTTGATTATATTTTTAAGACTGAACAATTTTTAAAACCATACTATGCGACTGATACAGATAATTAAGAAAAGAATTTCAATTGTTAAAATAAATATATTGTATCTAAATGGTAAGATAAAAGTAATAATTAATTGATAAAATATTAAAATACATAGTCCAATAGCTAAAAAAATATAAAGAGTCGGATTATTTTTATGAGGCATAATATTATCACCTATTATAATATATTAAATTTTTATACTTTGGTGATTATTAGCCTACTTTTTTAATGAGAAAAAAGTTGACATTAAGAAAAATTCATTGTATAAATTATAAATGATGGGAGTGCATTCATGAAAAATATTGTAATAGTAGAATCTCCAGCTAAAAGTAAAACAATTGAAAAATATTTAGCAGGTGATTATAAAGTAGTATCATCTAAAGGACATATAAGAGATTTAGCTACAACTGGTAAATATGGTTTAGGAGTAGATTTAGATAATGATTTTAAACCAACTTATGTAATAATTAAAGGAAAGAATAAAGATGTTAAAGAATTAAAAAAATTAGTTAAAGAAGCAGATCATGTTTATTTGGCAACTGACCCAGATCGAGAAGGAGAAATAATTTCTTGGCATTTAAAAGATGAATTAGATATACCTGATAATAAATATAGCAGAGTAACTTTTAGAGAAATTACTAAAGATGTTGTTTTAAAATCTATTAAAGAAGAAGCTAAAATAGATATGAATTTAGTAAAAGGTGCCGAAACAAGAAGAATTTTAGATAGAATAATTGGTTTTCGTCTTTCTAAATTAATGCAATATAAAACGGGAGGAAAAAGTGCTGGTCGTGTTCAATCTGTAGCGTTAAAATTAATTGTTGATAGAGAAAGAGAAATTTTAGCATTTATTCCCAAAGAATATTGGACTATTGAAGCAGAGTTTAAAGATTTTACGGCTTTACTATTTAAATATAAAGATAAAGATATTGAAATAAATAATGAGAGTGAAGCAGATGCTATTTTAGAAAAATTATCTAAAGAATTTATTATAAAAAATATTGAAGAAAAAGTAAGAAAAAAATCTGCTAAAGAAGTATTTAAGACTTCTACTTTACAACAAATGGCTGCAAATAAATTAAATTTTGCCGCCTCTAAAACAATGAAAATAGCTCAAAAATTATATGAAGGCGTTGATTTAGGTAGTGAAACTGTCGGTCTTATTACTTATATGCGTACTGACAGTGTGAGAATTTCACCAGAATTTATTAGTCAAACTAAAGATTTTATTAATAAAAAATATGGTGAAAAATATGTAGGTAGTCCTAAAATGGGTAAAAGGAATACTAATATGCAAGATGCTCATGAAGGAATAAGGCCAACAAGTATTTTGAGGGTACCAGAAGATGTTAAAAAGTATTTAACTATTGATGAATATAAGTTATATAAATTAATTTATACAAGAGCTTTAGCAAGCCTTATGGCAGATGCTAAATTATTACAAACAACAGTTATTTTTGATAATAATGACTACTTATTTAAAACAACAGGAAGTGTATTAACATTTGATGGTTATTTAAAAGAATATGCTGAATATGAAGATAATGAAGATAAAATATTACCTGACTTCAAGGAAATGAATGGCAGTTTAACTGCTAATAAAATAAATAAAGAACAACATTTTACTAAACCAGCTAGTCGTTATACAGAATCTAGTTTAATTAAAGAATTAGAAAGTTTGGGAATCGGTAGACCTTCAACTTATGCAACGATTATTAGTACAATTAAAGATCATGATTATGTAAAAGTTGAAGATAAAAAATTTATACCAACTAAAATGGGTATTGAAACTACTGATAAATTACAAGAATATTTTAGTGATATAATCAATGTTAAATATACTGCTCATATGGAATCAGATTTAGATGATATAGCAGAAGATAAAAAAAATAATATTAAAGTATTACATGAATTTTATGATAAATTTGCTCCAATTATGGATGATGCCTTAAAAAATATGGAGAAAAAAGCTCCTGAAAAAACTGGAGAAGTTTGTCCAGAATGTGGTAATGATTTAGTAATTAGAAAAGGTAAATATGGTGAATTTGTAGCGTGTTCTAATTATCCAACTTGTAAATATATTAAAAAAGAAAAGAAAAGTAGTGAAGAAGTTAAAGTAATTGCTGAATGTCCTAAATGTCATAAAGATATTATTGAAAGAAAAACTCGTAAAGGAAAAATATTCTATGGATGTTCAGGTTATCCAAAATGTGATTATGCTACATGGTATAAACCTACTGGAGAAGTATGTAGTAAATGTGGTAATTTAATTGTTAATAAAAATGGTGAAAATATTTGTGAAAATTGTGACAAATAAAAAAAATAAGCTCATTTAACGTGAGCTTTTTCTATTTTCATCTTTTTCAGGTGAATAAAACCATCCACCATATTTATTCATATCTTCATCAGTTGGACAAGATTTTATAAAATCTATTAATTCATTAACTAAATTTTCTGTATCTAATTCACATATACCACTTGTAAATGTAACATCTCTATTAATAGATTTTCCTTCCTCATCTAAAATAACAGGAACTTTTCTTACTCCTTTTAATTTATTAACTATTAGTGGATTACAAATTTTAGGAATAAAGTAATGTATAATACTTTTTTTATCTCCTACATCTAATTCGATAGTTAAAGCATGACCTTTATCTCTTACCATTATTATTAATTTATGCATATTAGGTAAAGAAATAATTTGAGTAGGACAAGCATATGCATCTACTTCAAAATTATCAGCAATTTCACTCGCTAACTTCCATTCACTACCAAATACTTGAACTTCATATTCTTCATTTTCTTTAACTAATGGTAGCATTCTATAAATATAATCACTATTAACAACATAACAATGTAATACATGTAATAATTCATTAGTAGAAGTAGCACTTTTTAATACTTCTTCAAGACTTTCTCCAAATAAACTGAATCCTACAAATTCTTTTTTAACTTTATTTAATAATTTTTCATGCATAGTAGAAATATTTTTTTCATAAAAACTTTTTAATTTATTATAATTATAACCACATGATACTAATTCTGTTTGAATTTTTGTAAAAAATTCCCTTATAAATATTTTAATATTTTCATTATTTAAACAATCACACATTAATAAAAATAACTCTTCCATGTCTTTAATACCAAAATATAGTTTATCACTATATTCTTCTATATAATAATTATTATATTTAAATTCTTCATTAAAAGCCATCTTCACAAATAAATTTTTAATTTCTAAATTGTATTTAAAAAACAATTGAATCTTTTTTAAATTTTCTTCCTCTTTCATATGTTACTCCTAAAATAATATTAGCATATATTTTAGAAATTTAGTTAAATTATGTCCAATTTTTGACTAATGTTTACAAAACTCTTAAATAAATAAAATTTATTTGTTATAATTCTAATAGGTGGACTATGAAAAGAAAGAAGTTATTTAAAAGTAAAACTCAATTAATAGTTTATAGTTTTATATATATATTATGTATAGTTTTATTTATAGTTATTAGTAAAATAGACTTTAATAAAACGGAAGAAACTGAATCAAAAAGATTTAGTTCTATTTATAATTTAGTAGAAGAAGATAACTTATTTGTTTTTTCTAATGCTACCGAAGTATTAAATATAATAAATGGTAGAAGTGGAGTAATTTTAATGGGATTCCCCCTAAATAAATGGACAAATTATTATGCTAGTATTTTAGATAAAGCTGCTACTTCTGTAGGTATAGATAAAATATATTATTATGATTTTTTACAAGATCGAGAAGAAAATAATGGAACATATGAAACAATAGTAAATAAATTAGAAGTATATGTACCAGTAGATGATTTAGAAAATAGAGAGATTTATGCTCCCACAGTTATTATTGTGAAAAATGGTGTAGTTTTAGGTTATTTTGATAGTGCTGCTATTAGAAAAGGAAGCGTTAAACCAGAAGATTATTTTACAGAAAATGAAAGAACTTTAATTTATGAAGAATTAAAAACAGCATTGAAAGAATATATTGATTAAGGAGTTTATAATGGAAGAAAATTTTAAAAACAAATTTGGTTTTATAATATTTATTTTAATTGTATTATTTTTAGCAATTGGAGGATATTTTTTCAAAGATTATGTTTTAAATGAAGATAATAAAAAAATTGATGATACTAAAGAAGAAATTCGTATTGATAAAAACAAAGATTATCTTTATTTTAAAGATGAAAATATGATAAGTGAAGAAGCAGAAATAGATTTTAAAAATGTAGTTATAAATTTAAAAACACAAGAAACTTTAAATGATACTTTAGAAAAAGAAAATAGAATTTATAAAAATAATATTAAATATATATCTAAAATGAATTTACCAACTGATGAAGTTATTAATTATAACAATGATGATTTATATTCTTTAACTTTTAGAAATTATGAAACATATGATTATGATGATTATGTTAGTTTAGTTATAAAAGATTATAATTATACTTGTTTTGATTCAGTAACATTTAATGATACTAAAAGTTATGTATTTAATAAAATAAATGGGGAATTATTAGATATAGATGAATTATTAGATATTTATGATTTAACAATGGATGATGTAAAAAATAAAGTAAGAGAGTATTTAAATAGTAAACAAGCAATTGATAATGATGTTGAAGTAATAAAGATTGATGATACAATAAATAATTTAGAAAATAATTTGTTTTATATAAATGATTATGGAAAATTATGTATTAGTTATCTTGTAAAAACAACACAAGTGGATTATAATGAAACTATGGAGGTAAGTTGATGGACTTAAATACTGAAGCGAAAATGCTTAAAGCAATTGAAAATTTAGAGGAAAGATTAACTAGCATTAGAGCTGGTAGAGCTAATCCAGCAATGCTTAATGGAATAATGGTAGATTACTATGGTAGTCAAACACCAATTAACAGTATTTGCAACATAACTGTTCCCGAAGCTAGACAATTGTTTATTAAGCCTTTTGATAAAAGTGCTCTTAAAAATATTGAAAAAGCTATTAATGAATCTAATTTAGGAATTGCTCCAAATAATAATGGAGAAATGATAATATTAACTATTCCTGAATTAACAGAAGATAGAAGAAAAGAATATGTTAAACAAGCTAAAAGCTTAGGAGAAGATGCTAAAATTAGTTTAAGAAATATTAGACAAGAAGATAATCTTTCCATTAAAAAAGCAGAATTGCCAGAAGATGAAGAAAAATTATATTTAGATGATGTTCAAGAATTAATTAATAAATATAATAAAATTGTTGATGATAAAGTAAAAGAAAAAGAAGCAGAATTATTAAAAATATAAAATGTGGGTGTGATACTATGGAAGAAAAAAAAGATAAAAAATTTCATTTGGCTTTAATATTAGGTAGTTATTTAGTATTAGATATAATAATACTTTTTGTATTATGTGTTTTAGAACTTAATGGATTAGATCATCAAATAGCACTTATTATGAGTTTTATATTAGAATTTTTATCTACTTTATATGTTGCTAGAAAAGGAAATTTAAGAAGCGCTATTGTTTTTTATATAGTTTTATTAGTATCGTCATGTTTATTAGGACTTTTAGCAATGGGAATGTATTCAATAAGTGATAAAATGTATTTTACTCCAACGATATTAGTTTTATTTAGAAATGGTTATTCTTTAGATGGTGCTATAATGAATGGTTTTATGAGATTTTTATTAACTTTTAGAATACCTGCTTTAGTAGCAATTATATATTCTTGGGTAATGTATTGTTTATCTAAAAATTAGAAGTGTAACTTCTTTTTTTAACTTGCTAAGTTGTATCAATAATCTTTGGTATGTACAATTATTAACATAAAAAGGAGATATTTATGAAGTTTTGTGAAAATCCTGATGTTTTAACAGTTATGATGTATGTAATAAGTTAAACAGCAGTTTATAATTGGTTTGTAAATGTTTCTTGTGGAGAAAATCATTCTCATGATAAAGTAAGACTAGCTCCAGAAAATTGACAAAGTAACTGGATTGAATTTAGTTATGGTATTAGATAAATTCTCAATTTTGAGAATTTTTTTTTAAAATATTAACTACTAAATTATTTTACTAAGTTGACAATAATATAAAAAGAAATTAAAATAAAAGTGATGATGTTATAAATACCGATAAACGGGAATTTAATAATAAAGAAGAAATGTAGATGTAAAAGAGGAAAAACCATAGATAGAAAAAATTGCGATTATATTTAAAAGAAAATGTGTAATAATGCTACACATTTTTGTTTTGTTTAAAAATTTTAAAATAAAAAAAGGAAAGGTAAGAAAAAGGAAGATATATAATAGTAAAGGAGTAAAATAGAAAAAAGGAATTTAGAAAGGTGATAGTGTTAATATAAATATGTAGATTTTCCTACAAAATTATATGGACCAAATATTACATTTTTATATTGACTTTAATAGTTATAAAAAAAGGAAATAGATAATAGTGAAAGGAGGAAAATAGCTAAAAAAGAAATAATAAATTCATTAAGGGAAAAAGATTGTATTGGGAATTGTAAGGTTAAAGGGTAAGAAAACAACAATTAGAAAGGAAAAATGATTATGCCAACAAAATTTTATAATTTGAAATACGATCGAGTATTTAAAAGTGTAATATGTGGAAAAGATACAAGAGCAATAAATAAAATATTGACAGATATATTGGAAGAAGAAGTAGAAGTAATAAAATATGTACCAACATATATAAAAGTAAAGAAGAAATATAGTAAGTATAAAACAGTAGATATATTAGCCAAAGTAAAAGATAAAATAATAAATGTAGAGATAAATACAAGATATGATGAGATAATAAAAGAGAGAAATTTAGTATATTATACATCGATATATAGTGAGACAATAAAAAGAGGAGAAAAACTACCAAGAGATAAAGTAGTACAAATAAATTTAAATTATAATAAAGGAGGAGAGAAATTAAAAGAGAAATATTATATATGTGAAGAAGAAAGTAAAAAGAAATACAATGAAAATTTTAAGATAATAACAGTAAATTTAGAAAAGTATAAGGAGGAATGGTATAGAAGAAATATAGAAGGAGATAAAAGACACATATACTTAGTAATGTTAAGTGCTAATAAAAAAGAATTAAAGATGTTAAGTAAACAAGATGAAATAGTAAAGGAAGTGAGTGAAGAAGTGTTTATATTAAATGAAGATGGATCATATACAAGAACGATAAGTATAGAAGAAGAAAATAGAATAATTCAAAAACAAAGAGAAAACCTTGCATATGAAAGAGGAGAACAAAAAGGAATAAATAAAACAGCTATAGAAATGATAAAAGATGGATTAGACATTAATAAGATAATAAAATACACCAACTTATCTAAAAAAGAAATAAATGGTTTAATAAAAAAAGCAATGTAATATTTTATAAATAAAGTTTAATTTAGGAGAGGATAATTAACTCTCTTTTCTTTTTGAATAAAAATTTCTTATATTAGCCATAATTTAGATGAAAGGTAAAAATATGGCAAAATACAAAGTAGATATAACCGGTTTAAATACAAATGATATAAAAGTATTAAGTAATACAGAAACTATGGAATTATTTGAAAGACTTAAAAATGGAGATATTTTAGCTAAAGAAGAATTAGTAAATGGTAATTTAAAATTAGTTTTATCAATATTAAGAAATTTTAATAATACTAAATATAATATGGATGATTTATTTCAAGTAGGAGTAATTGGTTTAATTAAAGCAATTGACAATTTTGATACATCTTTAGGACTTCGTCTTTCAACTTATGCAGTACCTTTAATTATTGGTGAAATAAAAAGATATGTAAGAGATAATACTTCAGTTAGAGTAAGTCGTAGTATTAAAGATATTGCTTATAAAATTATTAAGTTTCAAGATGATTATTTAAGTATTAATGGCGTATTTCCCACTAATGAAGAAATATGTAAAGAATTTGACATAGAAGAATATGAAATAGCTTATGCATTAGATTCTTTAAAAGATCCTATGAGTATATTTGCTCCTATTTACAATGATGGAGGAGATACTATCTATTTATCAGATCAAATCGCAGATATTAAAGATGTTAATACTGATAGAGATATGTTAATTTCTTTTCGAAAAGCATTACAAAAAATAAAAGATCGAGAAAAAAATATCTTAGTATCAAGATTTATAATTGGTAAAACACAAATGGAAATTGCAGATAAAATGGGAATTTCTCAAGCTCAAGTGTCAAGAATTGAAAAAAGTGCAATTGAGCATGTTAGAAAACTTATCAAATAACATATAATTTAATGGGTGATTATATGCTTCTTAGTGACTTACAAAGTAAAGATATTATTAATATCAAAGATGGGAATAATTTAGGTAGAATAGTGGATGCTAAAATTGATAATGTTGGTAAAATAATCTATTTTGTAGCAGAACAAAGGAAATTATTAAAAAAGGTCACAAGAAGTGGAGATATAACTTTTAACTTTGAAAAAATCAAAAAAATTGGAGAAGATGTAATTTTAGTAGATTTATGATATAATTAAATAGTGATTTCTATGAAGAAAAAAATTATTTTCATAACTTTAAGTTTAATAGTGATAGACTTTGTTACTAAACTTTATATTGATATGAATTTTAATTTAATGGAATCAATACCTTTAATTAATAATTTCTTTTATATTACAAAAGTAAATAACTATGGAGCATCATGGAGTATTTTATCTGGTTATATTCCAATCATTATTTTAATTACTTTTATTGTTTTAGTAGTGTTATTTAAAGAACAAAAAAAGTTTGTAATGAATAAAAGAAATACATTAGCTTTTAGTTTCATATATAGTGGTATTATTGGTAATTTAATTGACCGTTTATTTCGAGGTTATGTTCTTGATTTTTTAGATTTTAAAATATTTGGATATGATTATCCGGTCTTTAATTTTGCAGATATATTTATTGTATGTGGCATAATACTTTTAATTATAGCTATTATTAAAAAGGAAGATGAAAATGGAATTAGTAGTACAAAACAGTGATGAAAGAATAGATAAATATATTAGCACGCATTCAGAATATAGTAGAGAACTTGTTACTAAAATGCTTAAAGATGGTTATATTTTAGTAAATGATAATGTAGTAAAACCTAGTTATAAAGTTAAAGAAAATGATCTAATTAAAATAGATGAAAGCTATAAAATAGAACAAGATATTTTACCAGTAGAAATGCCCCTTAATATTGTTTATGAAGATAATGATATTATGGTAATTGATAAACCATCAGGATTAGTAGTACACCCTGGTAATGGAAATTATAATAATACTTTAGTTAATGGACTTATGTATTATACTAACAACTTAAGTACAATTGGAGGAAATGAAAGAGTTGGAATAGTTCATCGTCTTGATAAAGATACAAGTGGGTTAATGCTTGTAGCTAAAACAAATAAAGCTCATTTAATTTTAGCAGATGATTTTAAAAATAAAAGGGTAGAAAGAGAATATTATGCTCTTTTAATAGGTAATTTTCCAACAGATACCGCCTTTATTGATGCTCCCATTGGAAGAAGTAAAGAAAATTTTAATAAAATGGAAGTTCATGAAGGAGGAAAGAGTGCAAGGACACATTTAAAAGTTTTGAAAAGATATAAAGATTATACTTTAGTAAGTTTAATATTAGAAACTGGAAGAACTCATCAAATAAGAGTTCATATGGCTTATATTGGCTATCCAATTTATAATGATCCAGTTTATCAAAATAAAAATACTACAGAGTTCGGACAATTTTTACATTCTAAAAAAATTAAATTTATTCATCCAATTACACATAAAAAAATGGAGTTTGAAAGCGAACTCCCACCTTATTTTAAAAACTTTTTAGATAATTTAGATTAATACTAAAATATTACTAAATACAAAAACCATAAAACAAAAATAAGGTAAACTTAATAATTGAAAATGGCCCATTACATCTCTAATTTTCCTAATAAGTAAGAATGATGCAATAACTAAAGTTAAACTTATTAAAATACTATAAACTAAATGAGTTTGATAGTTAAAGATAATAGAGAGTAAAAATAATAAAATATAGTTGGTACATAATAGAAATGTTAAATCATTATCTAAATGGTCATTCCAAACAATTTTACAAATTGGTATTGTAATATATAATATTACAGCAATGTAAACAATAAAAAATAAATTCATAAATCACCCTTTACTAATAATATGAAAAGGGCTAGAATAATATTACAGGAGGAAAAATGAATACACTTTTAAATAGCAAAGATGAAATAATTATGAGTCTAGTTCATTATTTTGTAACTGAAGAAAATTATTCCCTTATAAATGTTCAAGGTGTTAAAAATGAAATTTGGTTAGAAAATTTAGAAGGACCTTATAAAATAGTTAGAATTAATTCTAAATATATTCATAATAATGAACAATATAAAATGGACTTATTTAAAATGCAATTTGTCATAAGGCAAATAAAGAAAAAAACTTTATCTTTTAAAATGAATGCTTTAAATATATGTTTAGATTTAGGTAATGCAGTAAATTTAGAAGAAGAAAATAAACTTATAAATACAGTGAATGTAAAAGATATTGAAGATATAAAGAAAAATAATTTATTAAGTAAAATATTTCCTAAAATAACTTCTAATAATTTTAAAAGTACTGATAATATTGAAAAAATTATTAATGTTACAGAGGATATTAATAGACATACTGAAAAAGAAAATATTAAATATGAATCAGTTTTTAGACCTAAAAAAATAATTATTACTAAATTATTAATTATAGCGTGTATCATTATTTATTTTATTTCTTATTTTTTAACAGATAATTTTACAGCATCTTTGATAATTTTGGGTGCTAATCAAAGAAGCTTATTTTTAGCTGGAGACTATTATAGAGTTCTTACATGTGCATTTCTTCATGGTAGTTTTATTCATTTATTTGTTAATATGTATTCATTATGGGTTATTGGCAGTCAAGTTGAAACTTATATTGGTAAAATGAAATTCTTAATAGTTTATTTATTAAGTGCTATTATGGGAAGTTTATTTAGTTTAATATTTTTAGGAAATGGTATTTCTATTGGAGCTAGTGGAGCTATTTTTGGTTTAATGGGATCTCTTTTATATTTTGGATATCATTATCGTTTATATTTATCTAATGCTCTTACTGGTCAAATAATTCCTATTATTGTAATTAATTTAATTCTTGGTTTCTGTTTACAAGGAGTAGATAATGCTGCTCATATTGGTGGTTTAATTGGTGGTTATCTAGCAACAATGATTGTAGGACTTAAGTTTAAAAGTAGTAAAAGTGAAACAATTAATGGTCTCATTGTTTATCTTCTTTTAACCGGATTTTTAATTTATACAATCTTTAATTTAGTTTAAAAAAGCCCATTCACTTTAAGAAATTTCGCATATCTTATCAGTGAAGGGGATTTTTTATGAGTGTTAAAAAAATTGATGTTAAAAAGCCAGTTTTAGAGAATGGGGAACATTATGTGACAAGTGATTATAAAACAAGAGGGGATAGATCATCACATAATGGAATGGATATGATTGGTAAAAATAAAAGTATAGATAATATAATTGCTATAGATGATGGAGTAGTTATAACAAGTACTTATTCTACTACAGCAGGTTACTATGTAGAAATTAGACATAAAAATAATTATATATCGAGATATTTGCATATGAAGAAAGACTCTTTAAAAGTTAAAAAAGGAGATAATGTTCAAGCCGGTCAACTTTTAGGAGTTATGGGAAATACAGGAAATAGCCATGGTGCCCATTTACACTTTGCGGTATATAATGAAAAAAGAGTACCTCAAGACCCTCTTCCATACCTCCTTGGAGAATTAAATTTAGAAGCCAATTATTTTCAAGAGTTTGTGTCTTTAGTTCAAACTGCTTTAAAGGCTAAGGTAGATGGTATTCCTGGCCCTGAAACCTTGTCTAAAACTATTACTATTTCTGAAAAAGAAAATCGTAAACATGAAGTTGTCAAATATCTCCAAAGTTATATTTATAAATTAGGTTATACGGAAATTGGTGTATCTGATGGCATAGCAGGTCCTAAATTTACTAAAGCAGTTAAACATTATCAAAAAGATAATGGTTGCGTAGTAGATGGTATAATTACTAAACAAAATAAAACTTGGAAAAAATTACTCAAATTACTATAATTTATTTTACTAATTATATGTAAGACTAACTAAAAAAGGTTAGTCTTTTACTTTTCATAAATTTTACACTTTTAAAATTTTATTTGTTGTACATAATAATAAATAGTTTTATAATTTTATTGTAGGGAGATGCTAATTAATGAAGAAAAAATTATTAAATTTTATTTATGCTTTAGTTTTAGGAACATTTTTAGTTATAAGTCCTAGTGAAGTTAAAGCAGCAGTTGATACTCATAATGGTATTAAATGTGAAGATGAAGTTCAAATTGGAGAAGGTATAGTTTCAAAAACATGTAAAATTAATTTTGATGTAGTTGATAAATCTTTTAAAACGAATAAAATTACTTTAGATTTTACTTTAAATAATATGACTATAGAGTCTTTAAAAGTTAATGATGGATGGAAAGTTACTAGTCAAAAAACTAATTCATACATTTTTGAATCAACTCAAAATGAATTTGCTGTAGGAAATCATGAAATAGGAACAATAGTTTTTTATAAAATTAGAGCTTTTGAAGAATGTGAAGTAAAATATAGCTTTAGTTTTGAAAATATAAATAGAAGTTGTACTTATCAAAATGGTACATATTATAATAAAGAAGGTAATGTAACAACAAAAATAGAATTTCAAAAAGAATGTGAAACACATAAATGTGAAGTTTTAGAAGAAGGAGAAACTAAATATTATTTTGACGATGAAGGAAAAGTTACTGATGAAGAAAATTATAATTCTAAATGTAATGAACAAGAAAAATATTATTGTCAAGAAAAAGATGGTACTTACTACGATATAGATGGTGAAGAAACTGATGAAGATACTTTTAATAAAACATGTAAACCTCATTATTGTGAAGTATATGATGAAAATACTTATTTTGGGGTAGATGGTAAAGAAACTGATAAATTAACTTATGAAAAAGATTGTGAAACTCATAAATGTGAGGAATTAACAGATGGTACTAAATATGGTAAGTATGGTGCAATTGTTGATGAACTTCATTATCAAAAAGAATGTGGTAATAATGTTTGTGTAAAATTAGATGATGGTACTTATTTTGGTAAAAAAGGTGCTATAGTTGATGAAACTATTTATAAAAAAGAATGTGAAACTCATAAATGTGAAGTAGTAGATGGTACTTATTATGATGAATCAGGTAATGTAACAACTAAAGAAAAATATGATGAATTTTGTGGTCCAACTGAAAATAAACAAACAGGAATTACATTACCATACATTGCTGCAGGTATAGTTATAGCTGGAGCTTTAGGAACATATTTATTTATGAGAAGAAAAGATAAAGTATTTAAAATTTAAATTAAAACTTTGAAAGAATGATAAAAAAACATCATTCTTTTCTTTTACTATAATTCATGTTAAAATTATGCTAATGAGGTAATTATGAAAAAAGTAATGAATAAATATTATATGTTTTTAAAATATATTTTAGTGGCGGGTTTAAGTTTTTTTATAGATATAACAATATTTACAATATTAAATACTTTATTCAGTTTAAAAATAGTTTTTTCTACTATTATAGCAAGAATTATTTCTTCATTTATTAATTATTTATTAAATAAAGAAAAAGTATTTAAAAGTGATGAAAGTGTTAGTAATACAATTATAAAATATTATATATTAGTAGTAATTCAAATGTTTGTATCAGCCCTTTTAGTTACTAATTTCCAAAAAATATTTAAAATAAATGCTACATTTATTAAAATACCAGTAGAATTTTTCTTATTTGTTTGTAATTATTTAATTCAAAAAATATTAATTTTTAAAAGAGGTCAAAATGAAAATAATAAAAAATAACTATAAATTTGCTATCTTAACGATTTTAACATTTATCTCTATTTTTCCGTATTTTAATATGTATATAACTAATAATATTTTAAAATATATTATGTATGGAATATTTATATTAAGTTTATTTATCTTTTATAAAAAATGTTATAAAAATATTATATTAAGTAAACCGCTTAATATAGTGGTATTTATAATTAGTATAATTTGGGTATTGGGATATAGTTATGAAATAAGTAGTACAAGTAATTTATTTTGGAATAATATATTACTTAGTATTATAAAAATACTAGGATACTATTATTTTATTAAAACCTTAGTATTTTATTTTCATAAATTCTTAACTTATAAATTTAAAAATTCGGAAAATAAAATACTTAAAATATTTGAAAGTCATCCCTTTTTATTTTCATTTATTTTTTCACTTTTTTGTTACAGTATTTTTTTAATAAATTATTATCCAGGTATTATTAATTATGATAATGCTAATCAAATTAAAGAAGTATTAGGTATTCATACTCGATATTTAGATGCAATTATACCTATAAGTAATAGTACTTTAACTAATTTTAATCCCATTATTCATACCTTACTTTTAGGAGGGTGTGTTAAATTTGGAATTAGCTTAGGTAGTTTTAATTTTGGTTTATTTTTATATACTTTTTTTCAAGAAATTATAGTTATTTTAATTTATAGTTATGTTATAAATTATGCAGTCAAAAATAAAATTAATCCTTTATATTCATTTATAATTCTTCTTATTTTAGGATTAATTCCTTTATTTGGTTTTTATAGTATAACTGCAGTTAAAGATACCTTATATACAGCCTTTTTATTATTATTTTCTTTAAAGATATATGATATATCTCATAAAAAAGAAATAACTATGAAAGATTATATTAGTTTATTTATTATTAGTATGTTAGTAATTTTATTTAGAAATAATGGAATATTTATTGTCATTTTAACTTTACCATTTTTACTTTATAAAGAGAAAAAGTTAAAATTACTTACTACGATTTTATTAATTTTAATAAGTTCTATTTCATTTAATAATATTTTATTACCATCGCTTGGAATATCTGGAACTAGTATTAGAGAGACTTTATCTGTACCATTTCAACAAACAGCAAGACTAAAAAAAGTGAAGAAAAATGCTTATAGTAAAAGTGAAGCAGAAATAATTTCTAAAATATTAGATTATGATAATTTAGAAAAAGATTATAATGAAGATTTAGCTGATCCAGTTAAAAATAAATTTAATAAATATTATAAAAGTGAAGATTTAAAATTATATTTTGAAGTATGGTTTAAACATCTTTTTAAAGAACCAGGAATATACATAGATGCTACAATTAATAATATCACGGGATATTTTTATCCTTTTGAAAATAGTTGGAAAGTTTATCATAAATTAAATCATAAATTAGTGGATGCTGGTTATGAATATCATTATAATAAATTAGATAAGGGAAGAGAATTTTTACATAATTATGAAATTTTTGTAGAATGTAGTCCTTTAGGACTAATATTAAATATTGCTATAATTACTTGGCTTAGTATAATTATTTTTGTAATGTTATGTAATAAAAATAGATATTATATTTTTTTAATACCTAATATTATTTCTATCTTATTTTGTATTTTGAGTCCTGCTAATACATATTATCGTTATATTTATCCTTCACTAGTAATGTTGATTGCTCTTTTTCCAATAATTAAAAATATTATGGAAAAAAATTAAAATAAAAAAAGGAAAGGTAAGAAAAAGAAAGATATATAATAGTAAAGAAGTAAAATAGAAAAAGATAAAAAAATAAATTAAATGATTGTATTTGGGAAATTGTAAAGTTAAAGGGGAAGAAAACAACAATTAGAAAGGAAAAATGATTATGCCAACAAAATTTTATAATTTGAAATACGATCGAGTATTTAAAAGTGTAATATGTGGAAAAGATACAAGAGCAATAAATAAAATATTGACAGATATATTGGAAGAAGAAGTAGAAGTAATAAAATATGTACCAACATATATAAAAGTAAAGAAGAAATATAGTAAGTATAAAACAGTAGATATATTAGCCAAAGTAAAAGATAAAATAATAAATGTAGAGATAAATACAAGATATGATGAGATAATAAAAGAGAGATGTTAAAGTCAATATAAAAATGTAATATTTGGTCCATATAATTATGTAGGAAAACCTACATTTTTAAATGAGCCTT
>CANQAK010000014.1 GCA_947589495.1 uncultured Bacilli bacterium
TTTAAATACTCGATCGTATTTCAAATTATAAAATTTTGTTGGCATAATCATTTTTCCTTTCTAATTGTTGTTTTCTTTCCCTTTAACTTTATAATTCCCAATACTAATCCTTTTTCCTTTGATGAATTTATTATTTTCTTTCTAGCTATTTTACTCCTTTACTATTATATATCTTCCTTTTTCTTACCTTTCCTTTTTTTATTTTAAAATTTTTTTTAATAATACAAAAATATTGCTAGTGCTAATATAAAAATGTAGGTTTTTCTACAAAATTATATAAGCCAAAACCTACATTTTTTATTATATATAATTATTTTAATAATTAAAAAAGACGCCTGTTTACTTATTTTTAAAGTAAATTAGCGTCGAACCTATTATTTAAGCGGCGTAAAACTCACGCTTCCTAATATTAAGATAATCTATTTTTTCAAATGTTGCAATCTTGTTTTATTTTTTTATGTTAATATTTGTATTAATTTAAAATATTACTTACAGCAATTAAAACAGCTAATTTACCATATTCATATGTTAAGCTTCCTTGTTGATAAAGAGCATATGGTTCTCTTATAGGGCCATCACAAGAAATTTCAATAGAAGATCCTTGAGTAAATGAACCAGAAGCCATAATTATTTTATCATCATATCCAGGCATAGAAGTAGGTTCAGGTACACTGTTGGCATCTACTGCTGAAGCAAATTGAATACCACGGCAATATTCTATTAAATCTTTTTCATTACCAAAAATAATATTTTGAACAATATCTACTCTTTTTTCATTCCATTTTGGTTCAACTTTTTTTCCAATTTTTTCCATTACTTTACTTGTTAATATTGCCATTTTTAAACTACTAGCAACTACATATGGAGCATGATATAATCCTTGTAAAATACTTTTATTAATACCTAAAGAAGGTCCAACTTCTTTTCCTTCTCCCGGAACAGTTAATCTTTCAGAAGCCAAAAGAATTAATTCTTTTTTACCCGCTATGTATGCTCCATTTGGAGCAATACCTCCCCCTAAATTTTTAATAAGAGAACCTACTATAACATCAGCTCCTACTTCTAAAGGTGTAATATTTTCAACAAATTCACAATAACAATTATCAACCATAATAATAACATTTTTATTAATACTTCTAATTAATTTTATTACTTTTTCTATTTTTTCTATATCAATACTTTTTCTAGTTGAATAACCTTTACTTCTTTGAATTTCTATTACTTTAACTTCATTTTTTTCTAAATAATTTTTAATTTTATCATAATCAAAATCATCATTAATTAAATCTATTTGACTATAATTAATATTATATGATTGAAGTGAACTAGAATTTTCTTTTATTCCTATAACTTCATGTAAAGTATCATAAGGCAATCCCGTTATACTTAACAAAGTATCATTAGGTCTTAAAAAGGCAAATAAAGCCACTGTTAAAGCATGGGTTCCTGAAATAAATTGATTTCTAACTAAAGCATCTTCTCCCCCTAAAATATTAGCAAATATTCTTTCTATTTTATCTCTTCCAACATCATTATATCCATATCCAGTTGTTGATGAAAAATCAGTTTCAGAAATATTTTCTTTATTAAAAGCTTGTAATACTTTTAAACTATTTAAAAAAGCATTATTATCAATTTCTTTAAATATTTTTTGTAATTCTTCTTCTGATTTTTCTACTAAAGTTACAACTTCTTTTTTTATTTTAAAATATTCAAAATATTTATTCACATCTTGCATCTAAAATCACTACTTCTCCACTTCTAATATCATCATTAATAATTATTTCAATAATTTTTATAGCAACTTCTTCTTTTTTTAATAACCTATTTTGCCCAATTCTTTTAAGCTCTTCTTTCAAATAATTTTCATCCATTTTTGAAACAGTTTCTGTAAGAACCCAGTTTGGAGCTATACCACATATTTTTAAATTTGGTAATCTTTGAGCTAAATTTTTTGTTAAATTTACTAATCCAGCTTTACTTGCTGCATAATCCATACTAATGGTTGAATACGTATCAAAAGCATCAGTTGATGCTATATTAACAATTATTCCTCTATTCATAATTTTTGAAGCATATTTACACATTAAAAAAGTTCCAACTAAGTTTACTTCTAAAACTTTCATAAATTCTTCTTTAGTTTTATCAAAAAAATCACAATCAAGATTTATGGCAGCACCATTTACTAAAACATCTAATTTTTCATGTTTATCTTTTATATACTGAAATAATTCTTTAATATCTTTTTCTTTACTTATATCACATTTATATGTATCAAATAAAACATCTTTTATTTTATGTTTATTATAAACTCCAATCACAGTAGCACCATAATCGTGTAAAATATTTGCTAACGTATAACCTATTCCCGAACTTGCTCCCGTTATTAAAATAACTAATCCTGATAAATCCAATTTAATCACCTTCAATAAGTTACACCTATTATATAATTATTTTAAAATTGTTGCAATTATATCTCCCGTAAAAATAAGACTAATAATACTTAAAACAGTAATTAAATATTTTTTATTTATTTTTTCAATTATTTTATTTACAAATGGAACTATTAAATAAGTTACTAATAATCCTCCTATTCCAAAACAAAAAGCACTTAAAAAACAAACAAACCCTTTAATATTTAAAAAGTAACCTGTATAATCCCAAAGTCTTTTTTTAAAAAATTTTAAAAGACAAAATCCTGCTAAACCTTCTAGTATCCCTGTTAAAAAAAATGATAAAAAGAAGATGATTAAAGGATGACTCTTAAATTTTTGTAAACACATAATAAGTACTGCTCCAGTACCATAAATAGGTAACCATGGACCATTTAAAATACCATGACTAAATAACTTTCCTGTATAAAAAAAGCAAAGAATTAATTCATAAATATAACCTAATATACTACATATATAAAAAACTGTTATTATTTTTATTACTATATTTGTTTTATTTTCCATAACCATCACATTATTAGTATAAACTTAATTTTAGTAATTAAATTTCCAAATATTAGTTAAAAATTTCTGTATAAAATATGAAAAATTATAGATAATAAAAATAGAAAGGTTGATTAAATTTGAAAGAAAAAGAATATAAAACTGCTCCCGAAATTTTTACAGGTAAAGATTTAGATTATTTAAAAGATATGTTTGGTTGGAATCATATTGCTTATAAATTTTGTGAAGATGCTTTAAGTAATGTTGAAGAAAAATGTGTTAATAAAGTTTTATCAGATTGTTCTAAATTATTTTATAATAATTTAACAACTATTTTATCTATTATAAAGGATGGCGAAAAAAATGAATAATAATAACAATAAAATATGTAATCCTAAAACTGAAGTAGAACAAGGAATAAGTTTTAATGAACAAGATTATATGACAATGCTTTTAACACATTTAAAAGAATTAGAAAAAAATATGGCAATTGTTTTAACAGAATGTTCAAATGAAAAATTGTATAGAGAATATAAAAAAATGTTTGATACAATTGCTGATGCTCAAAGAAAATCTTATGAATTAATGTTTTATTTAGGTTGGTATACCCTAGAAGAAGCTAAAAATACCAAGGTAAGTTCTCTACATAAAGAATTACAAACCCAATTAGATAATTTAAGTTAAAAAAAATGCCTTCAATTGGCATTTTTTTAATATTCTATATCTTCTAATAAAGTATCTATATCTTTACTATATTCATTAGTACCAGCAATAAAAATAAGGGTATTTTTTACTCTGGATATTACTATATATTCATTATCAGAAACTGCTACTGTTTTAGCAAATACTGCTCCTGTTGTTTCTTTATTTTTTGAATCAGTAGTTATATAATTTTGAATATTATTTTTATATTCTGTATAAGCTTTTTTAGCATCAACTTCTTCTTCAAATTCATAATATTCCACTTTATATGGAACATCTTCTTTACTAGCTACTAAATAAGTTTTACTTTCATATAGCCCTTCTTCTGTATCACTTATTTCATAACCTAAAGCTCCAAAATGTTCTTTAAAATCTGTTGGTTCTAACAAATTATAAAACATACATCCAGTTGCTAAACTAACAACTATAATCATAAGTATTCCTAATAATACACTTTTATTTTTCATTTTCTTTTTCTCCTTTATATTTATTAAAAAATGCTGTAAACACTTCATCAAATTCTTCTTCATTTTCTAATTTTACTAAATATTCTAAATCATCTTTTTTAATAACTTTTCTTATACAAATGTTATTTTTTGACCCCTCCTCTACTAAAAATAAATATTTATTATCACCATTAATTACAGTTTCAATAGTTAAATAATTTTTATTATCTTCTAATTTTATAATATTTATTTCCATATTCTTTTTCCTTATGTTTCAATAATGGCTTCAATTAAAGAAATACTAATAATTTTACCAATTAAATCTTTAATAAGTTCTTTATCAATATTTTTTTTAATGCTTTTAAGTGGTATTAATTTTCCTGTTTCATTTTCTTTAATTATTGAATTATTTTTAATATTTTTAAGTAAAATATGTTTTTCAATTTCCGTATTAGCTTTACCTACCAATATATCTTCAACATTAAATTTATTTTCCATTAGTAAATATTTACTAATATTTAATGCTTCATTAAATGTAAATATTCCCTCTTTGTTATTAACTATGTATTTAGTAACATTTTCATAAAGAATATTTTTATTTAATTTATCTTTTATAGCAGTGGAAATTTGACTTTGCATATTTTAATCACCAATACCATCTATTATCAATAATACTATTTTATATAATTAAAGTCAATTAAAGATTTTTTTAATAGACATTTTTTTACTCAATTTCTAATTTTTTAGTAGCAATTTTGCTAATAATATAAGCAATAATTAAAATAATAATTATTAAAATTAAGATTTTTGGATTTTTTAAACTTTCTATTAAACTTGTTCCAATAAATCCCCAGAAAAATACTAAAGATATTTTTCCTATTAAAATGGCTATAATAAATTTTTTTAATTTCATTTTTGATAAAGATGATGCTATATTAACAAGAAATGCTGGTGTAAAAGGTATTGCAATAAGAATAACTAAACTAGATAATTTTAAATTATCAATTTTCTTCATTACCTTATTAAATTTTTCATTTTTCCGAAAATGTTTTTCAAAAAAATTTCTTAAAAATGTTCGGCATAAATAAAAGGAAAATAAACAACCCAAACAAGTTAAAATATAAGATATTAAAAAACCAATTACATAACCATAAGCCATAAAAACTACTGTAATAAATACAAATAAAGGAAGAATAGGAATTATTGATTCTAAAAATATAAAAAAGCATGCTAAAAGAGGACCATAAAAAGTTGATGAAGAAACAACATTCACTATAAAATTATATAAATTATTTAAAAATTCATCCATAATTATCACATATTTATTATAATATAATTATGGCTAAATTTCACGAATTTATTACATAAGTTACATCATAACCATAAAAAGATAAAATACGTACTGCTTGTTTACTCTTTCTTCCTTCTTTACACATAATAAAATATTTCTTATTTTTATCTAAATATTTTTTATAATTCATTAAAAGTTCATTATAATAGATATTTATACTATCTGGATGATGTTCTTCTTTATATAAAAGAGGATGTCTTACATCGATTAATAATCCCATACTTTTATGATATTCTTCTTCTTTTATGGTTTTCACTTTTATCACCATTATATTGTATGAAAATCATAAAAAAAGAGAAAATGCATTTACCTATTCATCATCTTCTCCAAAAAAATCATCAAAAAATTCATCATCTGTTATAACATTTTCATTTACTATAACACTGTCAACATCGATATTTACTTTTGGTTTCTCTTCTTTTTTAACTTCTTCTTTTTCCTCTTTTATATTGTTATTAGCATTTTTAATTTCAGGTAATTTTATATTATTTGCTCCCTCCATTAATTGCCTATTTTGCATTTTTAATTTTTCTTTTTGTTTTCTTTCTTCTTCATCTAATTTTTTTAATTTTCTATCAATATCTTTCATCATTTCATCAATATTAACAGGTTCTCTCATTCCCATAAAAGGATTTTGAATTTTCTCAATATTTTCTTCAGGCATTCCTTTTGGAATACTCATAAATGGATTTTCTCTTTCACTTCTTCCAAATTGGGTATTAAATGGATTCATCATTCCAGATCCAAAACCTCCAGGCATTCCCATCGGATTCAAAGGATTTGGCATCCCATTTGGATTACCATTATTCATAATATTTTTTCTTTTTTCTTCAGTTACAAACTTTTTTAAATCAAATAATTCAACTGGTTTAACTTCTCTCACACTATACGTTGCTTCAGGATAATCTTCACCCCAGTCAATTTTGAAATTTGGTGTATATTTTGTTTTAAAAGGACTCATTCTTAAACGAATTATAATTGCATCCCCCAATTTTAATTTTTGTAAATCACTAACTGTTACTAATGGTGTTGAAGCAGTTTTATAATTATCTTTTGATTTAACTTCACCACACATCTTACTAATTTCCTCTAAAGCTTTTAATTCTGTACTAATTAAATAAATTAAATTACCACAATTTCCTCTAATAACTTGAGCAACATTTTCACCATATATATCATTAAGTTGAGCAAAGTTTTGAATAATAAATGTAAATCTAATATCTCTACTACGAGCTGCTGATACCATACTATCAACATCTTTAAGTGGAGGCATATTAGCAAATTCATCTAAAATAAAATTTGTACGATGTTTTAACTTACCACCATTTGATTGAGCTACATCAATAAGTGTTTCATAAATTTGTTTAATAAATATAGTCATTAAAGTATGATAAGTTTTCTTCTCATCATGAATAACCATAAATACTGCTGTTTTTTCACGACCAATATCTCGCATATCAAAATCGCTATGAGATAACATTTCTGATAAATTTTCTCTTGTTGAAAACATTCTTATTTTTTGTCTAAAAGTAGATAACAAACCACCTTTAGTATCAGTTGGAGCATTAATTACAGTACTAGCAAACATATATTCATTGGAATCGGCTCCTTTTAAATTAAAATATTCTTTAATAAAATTACTAGTAGCATATCTTTCTTCTCCAACAGTACTCATATAATTAATACTGTTTAAATTAACTTCAGATTCTTTTGCATCTTTAAATAATCCTAAAGCAAGTCCTGAAAAATAATCTGCAGCACCTTTTTCCCAGAAATCAGAATCTCCTTTAGTAGATGGATCATATAATATATTTAATGCTACGTCATCTAATAACTCAGTAGCTTTATCATAATTTCCTTCTTTATAATATTGATATGGAAGTTGTAAAGGATTCCAAGCATTACCTTTATTAGGTTCTCTAAAATTTAAAACTACTATTTTATAACCTCTATCTTCAAGGTTTTTAGCTGTTTTACGATAAATCTCTCCTTTAGGATCTGTAATTATCATACTTTCACCTTTTTTAGCTAAAAGATTTACCATCGGAAATACTAAATTTTCTGTTTTACCACTACCAGTTGAACCAATTACTAAATTATGATAATCTCCATCATCAACCCATATTTCTTTACCATTATTAATTAAAGGAATACCAGCAGCTTTTATTTCTTTTTCAGTTGGAATAACTTTTTCTACATGACTAGATTCCTTAATTTCTTTTTCACTAGCCCACCTAGAATAACCATCACTTTTTTTATCTTTTCCTACTTTTAAACCAACACCTTTACCTTTTTCTTTACTAAAAATATAAGATGAAACACTAGTAAAAATAAAAATTAATGCTCCGATAAATAAACCTAAAGTAAAAGGAAGATATTTAAAAGTAAATGCCGAAAATGGAAGAAGACCATAAAAAGTTCCTGTTTTTAACAAAGAAAATAAATTAGAAACTGCTAAAGCACATAAATATAGAAGTATTATACAATATAATACAAATAAGAAAAAATCTTTTGGTTCAACTTTAAATTTCATATAATGCCTCCAAGTTCAAACATATTATACTATAAATAGTATACAATTTCAAAAATATTTTAATTATCTATAATCTTTTTATATTTATTATCTTTAAATTGAAATAATAAATTTGCTGTATCTCCAGCTTCAGAGAAAAAACCTTCTGTAATAATAATACTAGCAGTTTTTTCATTGTTAATATTTAATAAATAATTAACATTATAACTTGGAGCAATTAACATATCTTTTTCTTTAATTTTTTCATTTATTAAAATATTGACATCTCCATTAATAACAACATATATTAAATTAAATATATTATTTCTACTTACATCATCATTAGTATAATGAATATTTGATACATTAACAATTTTATCATTTACCCCATTATTATCTAAATCAACTACTATTTTTTCATTAACATCTAAATTATCTAAATCAACATCATCCCCAATGATATTTAAAATTTCTTTCTTCTCTTGTGAATCAATCTCGGTTATTTCATAATTTTTTATTGCAACATCTATATTTTGTGTATGAGCAATTAAATTACCATCATAATCTACATAATTATCATTTTCATCAAATATATTCCAACTTTTAACAAACTTTAAATAATAATTTCCAAAATAATTATTGTTAATAAAAATATCAAATTTTTTATTATCTACATTAAAATCACTACGTTTACTCCATGTATCTTTTTCTTTATTATAACTCCATAAACTATAATCCCCAATTACTAAATAATCATATTTATCTTCTACTACGGGATTATCAGCATCTGTAGATGGTTTTAAAGTATTTGGTTTATCCACATCATCATTATTTTGCATTAACAAAATCATTAAAGTAACTATAATAAGAATAACTACTATAAAAATTAATATAACATATTTTTTATCTTTCATTTTCTTCTCCCTGTATTAATCTTTTTACGATACAATATTAAAATAATTAAGACTATTACAAATACTATAACGCCAATAAATGCTATAAATAAATTATTTTTAATACTATTTTCCTCTTTTGTTTCATTTGTTTTAGAAACATAATTAAGATCTTTTAAAGAAAAGTTTATAGGAAAATATTCATAATCATTTTTTGTTACATTCCACACCATTGTATTATTTGTAACTTCACTTGCATTAGTATCTACAATTTCATAATCATCCGAAACATTTACTTGAACTTTTAAATTATTTATTTCATTTTGAAATAAGAATGCTTTAATATAAGAACCAACATTGTATGAAAAAGTTCCATCATTATCAGTAATATTAAATGCAGATACCGCATTATTTATAATTTTTGATTTTTTAAAATTTTCATGAGTAAATAAATAATCTAATGTATAAACATATAACCCATTATTCATTTCTTTGTAATCATTATAATATTCCACTCCTGGAACTTTTTCTAATGTTTCTGAATAAACTTGTGAATCGTAAAAAGCTGTAATTGGTTCTTGAGCAGATGCAATAAACTCATTATCTAATTCATTTTCAGCCATTATTTTAATATTTTCTTTAATGCCCTCTTTTGAAATATCTACTTCATAAATTACATTACATCCACTCATTAGAAATAATATAAATATTAAAAATATTATTTTTTTCATTAGTATGAAATCACCCCATTTTTATAATCAGTAAGATAATTATTATTTTTATTTTTAGCTATGTATGATGACATATCCACTATCCATTTTTCACTACCCTGATAGAATGATTCGGTTGTAATTACAACACCAGAATCAGTACCTTGTGCATGGGCAACATAATAAACTTCATTTTCTTTATCTACCCCTACTACAATTTGGATATGTTGATTAGATTCAAGAAAATCACCAACTTTAGCAATATATTTTCCGTCCATACTTTTCTTAGTACCTAAATATTGATAGTTTCCAGCCAAACCAACTTGAATATTTATACCTGCATTATGATATACCCAAGGCACAAACGCTGAACAATCTGGTCCATAAAAACCAACCCTATTATAAGTACTATAACTATAATAACGTCCCCAATTGGGATCTACACCATAATAAGTTGTTGTTACTCTTTCAATATTAGATCCATTATTATTAAAATAGTTACCATGACCTCCACCATAGGCATATGGAAAAACGTAGTGATAAAATTTAGCAAAATATTCTATCGGAGTTACTGCTGCAGCAACTATAGCACTTCTTGTTCCAACACCGGCTTTTTTTACTTCATTATAAATTATATTATTTAATGAATTATATTTAGCCTTTGTTAATATTTCATTAACCGGTTTTTTCATTATAGTAGTATCATATGCTGAATATGTACTTGTATTTATAACTTTTTTATAACTCAACACCTTTTTTTTAGAAGTTGATATATTTTCATCATTTATAGATGGTTCATATTCATAAACTACAATTTGATCCACCTGACTAAAGTATTGTTCACTTATAATTCCTCCTGATGAATCCATCGCTGTATAAGTATTGCCTTTATCTTCTTGATATAAAACATAATGTGAACTATGAGCTGAATTTGAAAAGTGCATTACAAAGAAGTGGGTATTTGCATCGAAAGATTTAATTATATTTTTCTTTTGATCTATAGAGTAACCTCCAACATCATAATTTGCTGCCAAATCAATTGATGGTGCAACATTTTTCATAGCGTTACATTTCCAAACAATATAACCTTGATTAGTTAAACAACCACCTTTATTTAAAACATTGACAAATACACCAGGATCAAAATCATCAACAATTATATCAGCTCCTGAACAAGCAATACCCATAGCTACAGCTGTAACTGCACATCCAGCACTTTTCATTGTTGAAGAAGATCCACCTAAACTAATGCTTCCCCATCTACCATCTCCTTGATTCCACAATGAACAATTAGCAGTATTAGCTTTACATTCATCGGGAGGAATTCCAAATATTTCTTCTCTAGCTTGAGCAGTAACTAAAACTCCTCTTTTTGTATAGGCATCTTGATCTTCTTGAGTAGTTTGAACACAACCAGAACCTCCAGCAGTTGAACATTTTATACCACTATTACAAGCTCTTTCTACTTGACTTGCTCTTTCAGCTGACATAAATTGCTTAATGTAAGGAAAATAATAACATCCTCCTACATCTGAACCTCCAGGATTATACCAATACTTTCCTATATAAGCAAATCTACCAAGCATAGAACTAAGTGAATCATACTGAGCAGCATTTTGAACAAACGCCAAAACTCCAGCATCAAATGAAGAATAATGAATACAATCATATCCTCCACCAGTATTTGTACATCCCATTCCCCAATAGTTATTATAAGTTCCTGGTGACATACCTTCTCTTACTGCTCTAGCTACAACTAATTCAGGATTTATACCATTTTTTTTAGCTATATCATATATTTTTCCTGCATTATTTGAAAATACTTGACCAGCAGATGAACCACCACTAAAATATGCTTGAACTTTTTCAATAAATTCACTTCTCGTTAAACTAGTATGAGTAAGTGACATTGATTCACAATTAGCACTATATAAACTAGAATCTTCATTGCCATAATTTTCAGGTGCTGCAAAAAAGAATAAAAGAATTAATATTATAAATAAGATTGCTAAAATAATTAAAGCTATTAAAGGATTAGCTGCAATAAAAGTAATAATTGATCTACCAGCAGCCACAGTAGCTTTTCCAATTGCTTTACTAGCATTTTTTCCTGCTTCTGTAATAACTTTTCCTGCTTGTTTTCCTAATTCTTTTGTTTTATTTCCAATAGGATTATCAGTATTATTGGTTGTTTCTTCGGGTTGCCCTTTAATATTTGGATTATTTTTTTCTCTTTGTAAACTTTTTAAAGGTTTAATTAAATTTTTATTTCTTGTACGATGATTATGTATTTGAAATTCTTCTTGATTTAAATCTTCATCATTTATTACTTCTTCACTATCTTGAACATTTTCTGTATTATTTACATCTTCTTCATCTAAAGAAGACATAGTATCTGTATCAGGATTATTGATTAAAGATTCTTTATTATCATCTTGTTCGCTCATACAGACACCACCTAGCTAATATTTTACCATACTTTATCATTAAAAAAAAGATTTCTAATTTGAAACAATTTCTTATCTTTTTAGTATCAATTATATTTTGATAAATCTATTTTTTAAATTCTAGTTCAGACTTTTTTTCTAAATATTGATAATTAAGATTATTTTGGCTACTAATTACTGATTTACCTAAATTTTTTTCAATATCATCTTTAGCCACCTTCGCAGCATGACCACCCATTTTAGCAATCATTTTATTTTGAGTTAATCCATTTGGTTTATGCTCTTTTGCAAGTTCACGGGTAGCAATTTCTCCTAAATCTGCAAGTGCTACTTCTATGTCAGACATATTATCTCTTAAAGATTCTTTTCTAATTCCCTTATATGATTTATATTGTTTTGCTGTCATACCTGACCATTCTTTATAAATTTCATTTGTTAATATTGCATATTCTTTAGACTCAGTTATTCCACCATCTTTCCATACATCAGTTAGTTTTTTTCTATCTTGAGTACCTTTAATTCTTTTTGATATCCATTCTTCATCATAACCTTTAAATCTATATAAATCTATCGCTCTTTGTACTGCAATGGAAGGATCAAATGTTTCATCAATTCTTTCACTTCCTAATTTTGCTAACCATTTCTTAATTGGTTCCGCATTTTTACTTGGAATTGATTCAATAATTCTAAACATTCCTTCAATATCAACAACATCAGTTATACGATATTTACCATCTTTGGCTTTTAGTTTTAAAGCGTTACAATTTGTAACGGTTTCATTTCCTTCATCTTTAAGTCTTTTTTTAAGTACTCTCCAATATGTTTGGGGATTATTACTTTCTGAAATAACACCTACTATATCTACAACACTTATAAAATATTTTTCTTCTTCCTTGTTCCAAACAGTCCTAATTGTTTCATTATTAAATATTTTGTTTACTAAATGTAATTTATCTTGCTTCATAAAACCCTCCTATTTAAAATAAATATATCATAAGAACATTTGTTTGACAATACATTATTTAAAATTTTATAGCAAAAAAACAAATCACATAGATGATCTGCTTACTCATACTGCTTAATAAATATTTCATTATTTTAAACCAATAGCATTATTAAACATTGTATCAATTTCTTTTAAATCAATTTCTGCTTTATCCCAATCATGACCATAAACTGCTAGATAATTTAAAAGAAGTTCTATTTTTAACCATTCATTATCTAAAACTAAACTTAATAAATTAGCAAATTGGTTAACCATATATTTATTTAATATTTTCATATCTTGTTGAGATAAATTACCATTACTATGAATATCTTCAACAGGACCATTTCTAAATACATAATGAGTTAATGCTTTAGAAAGCCAATCAATATTTTTCTTATCTAATAATCTTTCTTTAGCTTTATTATTTAACTTTTCAAAAACTTCTTTATTATTTTCAACATAATTTTTATAAAAATATTTTGCAGAATTCACAGTAATATTCCATTTACTTCTTTTATAATTTACTTTACTTTTTGATACATCATATAAATCAGCAATAAAAGAAGAAGGTAAATCTTCATTTATAAATAATTCTTCAAGTTGTTCTTTTTCAATATTTTCCCAATCTAATTTTGTACCATTTTCTTTTAATTTTTTTAATTCTTCATAAGTATTTACCATATAAACCTCTTAAAATATCTACTTATTTAGTATAACATAAATCACAAATAATAGAAATTGTTATAATATTTTTAAAAATGCTCATATTAAAAATAGGTGATTAGTTTTATGGAAACTATTTTTCGTTCTGTTATTATGTTTATTGTATTATTTATAATTATTAAATTTTTAGGTAAAAAACAAATTAAGAATCTAACATTATATGATTATATATTGAGTATTACCATAGGTTCAATTGCAGCTGATTCAATTATAAGTCTTGATACTCCTTTATATGATGGAGTAATTGCTTTAGTAGTTTTTGGTTTAATTGGATATATTACATCTATAATATCTTATTATAATCATAATGTTGAAGAAGTAATTGATGGTGAACCTTTAGTATTATATGAAAATAATAATTTCCATTACGAAAATTTAGAAAATGCTAAATTAAGTGTTGCTAAAGTTCTAGAAAATTGTCGTTTAAAAGGATGCTTTGATATTAATGAATTAGATTGTGCCGTTTTAGAACCATCTGGAGATATATCTATTTTACTTAAAGATAATTCAAGACCTTTAACATCTAATGATATAAAAAATAATATGAAGAAAAATAGTAAAAAACAAACCCTAAACTATTTAATTATTTTAGATGGTTCTTTAAATGAAGAAGAATTAAAAAAAGCTAATAAAACAAAATCTTGGTTAAATAAATATTTAAAAGATAATAAAATAAAAATTGAAAATATTTCTCTTTTATCAATAGATAAAAATGATAAAATTACTATATTTAAAAATAAATAAAAAGAAGTTAAATTTTATATAACCGCTTTTTATTTTTTTATTACCTACCTTCTTATCTTAAAATCAATATAAATTATTTTGACAATAAAGATAATTTCATTTAATCAAATTGTACTTGCCAATTTTCATCAGTATATGCTTTAAAACACATTTCAATTTGTTCTTTAGTACTTCTTTCTTCCGATAAATTATCTGGTAAATTATTTAAAGCAAAGTATTCGATTTCAGTAGTTTCAATATTTTCTTTAAAACTACCACCAATTACTTCACACAAAATAAAAATTACACACATTCCATAAGGACAAATTGTATTATGTTTATTACCATCTTGAATTGCAATAATTTTTATAGCTTTAGCATCTAAACCGGTTTCTTCTTTTATTTCTTTAATAGTATTAGATTTTACAGATTCTAATACATCACACCAACCACCTGGAAGTGACCATGTTCCATCGTTTTCATGTGTCAATAATATTTTATTATCTTTAAATATAGCAGCTCTTGTAGTTAATTTTGGCGTTTGATATCCCTTTTCATTACAAAATAAATCCTCTATTTTATTTAAATTTAAATTACTTTTTTCTTTTATTATTTCTTTTGATATCTCTCTTAATCTTTTATATCTTTCTCTATCATATTTTCCCTCAGTATATTCAAGACCTATTTGAGCTATACTTTGAATTTCTATTGCCCATTTTAACCACTTTTCCACTTCTTACCTCCAAATATTAATAATGTATTAGACTAATATCCTTTTACTTTATTTAAGTATAACATAAATTTCGAGCATATAAAAACTTGAATTAATTTTATAACTATTTCAAATAAAATTTTAAAAAAAAGAAGATAATATTTCTATTATCTCCCATTAGATTATCTAAAACCATAAAAATAGTATCAACTTATATATTTTTAATGAAAGTTCGAATTATCTATCTTACCAGTATTTTAGTTAGAACTAAATCCACTACTCAAAATTTTTCAGCTATAATAATTTTTTTAATTTAATTATTTAGTTACATTTAAATCACTAACATCTTGTTGAACATCTGACATATATATTTCATCAGTACTAAAGTCATTAGTATAATTTTTTAATGTATAATATAACTCTTTTCTAACTTCTGTACTTTTAGTATAACCTCTTGCTGACCATAAAGCACGAATGCACCAATAATCATCTATACAATCAGCTTCCGTACCTTTAGTTTTAATAGCAGCTTTTACAGCTAGTTTCATATTATCTCCATCTTCGACTAAAGCATCATAGAATTTTTGAACATATTCTTTAGCATTAATAATACTGTTAAGATGATCTAAATGTTCATGAACATATTTGAAACGATCACTTTTATAAACATTAAAATCAGTATATTCATGATCAGTAATATTTTCTAATGCCATAGCATCTGATTTAAAATTAACATTTGTTGTATTTGGATTTCCTTCATCATTATATGGAGTTGCTAAACTACTATATATTGGTTTTACTTCAGAGTGAATATTACTTGCATATTCAATAAATCCTTTATTATAACCAGCATAACCTAGCATCTCATAACTTATCCATTTTAGAGCATAAGATTCAGGACGACCATAAGGATTATTAGTTTGATACCAATGAACAACATCAAATCCTTCTCCACCATAAGAATCTCTACCACGACTAGATTTATAGTTACCTGGATATAACATAATTCTATTATCTATTAAATCATCTATAGTTTGAAGACTACTATAATCAATTTGTTCATCCATTAAATATAGAGGCATATATCGAGTAGTTAATAAAGCTCTATATTTTGCATATTCATCATTAATATATTCATTACCATAATATTCACGTACATCTTTACCATCTGGACCTTTTACAGTTTTATAAGCAAACTGTGCATGTTCATCAGGATATTGTACTTGTACTCCTACTTCAGCTTTATCTTCATCAGATAATTGTAAAAATGCTTGAGCTTCCAAATAATCCATTATATAAATTGTATCAAACATTTTACTATAGAAATCTTGTATTTTATCTGCTGAGTTTATTCTTTCTGGAGTAAGGTTAGTACCAACCCATAAATCTTTTTTATAATTAACTGTTAAGTTCATTACAATTCCTACTGAACTAAATTCTTGCATTAACATAGCATCAGCATAATCTTCACCACCAGCATCAAATCTTCTACCATTATTTTTTAAGAATAATCTATTATCTAAGTAGTGAGCACTTTCATGTGACCAGGTCATAAATGTTGGGTGTCCACTATCAAGTGTTCCATCAGTTGTAATATCTGTATCCATGAAACCTGCTACATTCCATTCAATTCTATCACCCCAGTTACCAGCATTAACACCTTGATTAGCCGGCCACATTCCAACTACTTCATTAAAATTTTTATGGAATAATTCATTAGTTGAATATGGTGTATTAGTTACTGAAGCACCATTTATATTTTTTGTAGTTCTCTTATCTATTTGATATAAATGGATATCATTAAATATTTTTGGATCTTTTATAATTGAATAAATAGTATTATAGTAAGACTCTATTCTATCTACATAAGCATTCATTTTAGTTGTAAATTTAGCAAGTTCTACTGGATCATTAGGATTTCCCATATAAACCCTTTGAGCACCTATCGTAAATTGACAAGGTGCAGATATAATATAAGCTGATGTTTCAGGTAGAGTTAAAATTGGTAAAATATACTCATATACTTTATATGAATCATGATATACAGAATCTGGATTACTAAAATGATCCCATAAAGTATATTGTATTTCAGGATGATCTTTAACAGGTATTTCAACTAAAATACCTTTAAACTCTTTAGCAACCCATTTAGCCATTTTTTCATTACTAAAATGAGTAACCATATATTCTAGGAAATTAGGTATATTAGTCTTTCCAGTATAACCACTAAGAATACTTGTATATTTAGTATTAGTTTCATTTGTATTAAAGTTATCACCAGTATAATTTCCAAGATATAACGAAGTTATTTTTTCTGGTGTTAAGCTTTTATCAAAACCTTGCATGTTAAACATCATAAAATCATATAACATCATGCCATCAATTTCTAAATCATAAAATCTTCTAAAGTAGTTATAAACATACAATGCTTTTTCAATATTTTTATCTTTTTTTACTTCTCTTTCGATATAACTATTTATACCATCATCATTATTTGTATTAGTATAATTACTATTTGATAAATATTTTAATACAAATTCTCTTAATTCATTTTTTGTAGTTTCATTATAGAAATCACGATATATTCTACTATCTTCATTAGTAGTTATAATATCTAAATTATTAGTATAATCAAGTCCCATAAGATAATTAGTTAAGTTACTAACTACTTGAGAATTAGAATCTATAATATAATGATTGTAATTGTAATCAATATTTAAATCTGAAATTTTATATGTTGCAACCATATCATAAGACTTATTATAAGTTACTTTAAATTCTTCTTTCTCTCCACTTTTATATACTAATTTTATCTTACTAATTGCTTTTAAATTATCATTAGTTAAATAAGTAACTAAATTACCATTAGCATCTACAGGTGCTATATGCGCTATTACATCATTTATTAATAATGGATCACTTATATTTTTAGCAAGCTCGATAATTTTACTACTATCATAGTATGGCATTAATTTAATTAGATTACTATATAAGGTTTCTTTTTCTTCATCATAATCGGTATTATCTGTATCCACTACTGATACTTTTTCAGCTTGTAAGATTGGTAAATTTTCACTATTAACATTTCTTATACTCCACTCTTCAGGAGAAAATTCAAGAGTTTCAATGAACAATTCATTATTAATTTCTTCTTTTGTAATTTTATGTTCATCATCTAATTTAGAATCATAGTTACCAACAGATTCAACATAATAATTATTAATACTTTCTTTACGATTTTGTGAGATTGGATAATCAATAACTCCTGTACTTAAACTTAAATTATTTTTAAATGTAGCATTATCACCTTTACATGCAATACCACAAATATTATTTCTTCCCATACCATAATCTATATGTACATTAGCATAATTATTTTCAAAATTACCACCAATGGCATATCCAACTAAACCTGCTCTAAAGTTCCAGCCTCCAAGTATAGAACCAACAGCATAACTATTTATAATATTAGTATTATTAGTACTACCTACTAAACCACCTATTTGTTGTCTATTTTCCCAACCACCAGAGTCTATAATGAAATTTATAACACTACAATTTTTAATAGTTGATGAAGTAGCAGAACCTACAATAACTCCTATCATACCTTCAATACTAATTGACTTAGTATAATCATCTACAAAAATGCGGTCAAATGTAGCATTAGTAGCAGTTATTGCAATTGTACCATTACCTTTTTCTGTAGCCATTTTAATTTCTTCTAATCTTAAATTTTCTACTGTACCACCATTAATATTTTGGTATAAAGGTTTAGTTAAATTTTTAATAGTAAAACCATTACCATTTAAAGTTCCGGTTAAATCTTTACTTACATATGTATCCCCTGGTACTTCAACACCTTTAGCATCATAATCATGAGTTAATGTAACATTTTCATTATTATTAAGTTCTTCAAGTAAAGCTTTAAATGCATCTTCTGGATGCGTTTCATTTATTACTTTACCATCATCATTTATTTTTCCAAAATCTATTCTTGCTATCTGTTCGCTATTATCAGCATCCTTAGTAACATAACTATAATCTAAAAATAATATTAAGCGTCCATCTACATTTTTTACTTCTTTAATTTTAGAACGAATTGCTGACATATTCTCCATAATAATTTCAACAAAATAAGAATCTAAATCACTATTTAATTCACTTAAAGTTATATCATTTATTAAAGATACTTTTTCATTACCATCTATTAACTCAACTTTATATAAATTAACATCTTTGATATTTTTAAGTTCAATATTATTTTTCTCAATAGATATTATTTCATCTAAAAGTATTTCATTTTCTTTATAGTATTCACTTATATTTGTAGTATCTATATCTCTATCATAACTTGCCGTTATTAAAATATTATATCTTAAAACATCTTCTACTTTATTAAATTCTATTTCATTTTTGTATTCTTCTTCAAGTATTACTTTACCACTTTCAGTAGTTACTTTTACCATAGCTTTATTTATTAAGGAATGATCATAATCTTTTAATGAAAGAGTTACCTTAATACTATCTTTTAACTCTTCATATTTAAAATCATTAATTTTAACTTTATCTTTTAATACTTCCAAATTAAATATAAATGGACTTTCTAATTCAACTTCCTTACCATTAGATAGTATTACTTTCGTTATTTCTATTTTTTTATTACCAGAGGTATTATAACCATCTAGTATTAATTCATAACCTTCCTCTATTTTTGTTATCGCATATTCTTTATTATCAATAACTACCTTTGCAGGTTCACTATTTAAAGTGCTATCAACATTAGCAAAATCAAAATACAATTTAATTTGTTCATTCTTTTCAAAATATTCATTATTGTTTTTACTTATTACTTTACTATTAATAATAGATATTTTGTTATAAGTTTCTTTAGGATATAAGCCATAAGTAACTTTAAATAATTCTTCATCTATTTTATTATTTTTCCCATTTTCAGGATCACTATCTAAATCATAAGTTCCTGTAAATATTAGATCCATATTTGTATCTTTTTTAATATCTGTAAATATTACTTCATTTTCCCCAGGGATTATATCTTTAGTTTGACCATCTAAAGATATTTTACCACTAAAGTTTTTTGCCTCTTCTTTCTTATCTAACAAAACATTAAAATTAACAATTACTATATTATTATCATAATCATCATTAATAACTAAATTAGTAATTTGTGGTTTATCTTTTAAGACATCAATAGTTATTTCTTTTGGCTCTACAGAAAAAGTATCTGTACTATAAATATTACCATAGCCATCAACAGTAAGTTGTACTCTATTAGCTTTTATGTCTAATATTCCTGCTTCACTAGGAACAATTAAATATACTTTTGAAGTAGAAGTATTATTACCTATTTTACTAGCTGGATAATTAAGACCATTAATAGTTACACTTGATAATTGAGAATAATCTGCCTTATATTTAGCTTTAGCATAAGCTTTAATACTATCTCCAAGAGAAACTTCAAATAATATTTGATAATCTTTTTGACCTTTAGTAGGAAACATATTATCAATTTTAACATTATTGTTATTAACTACATACATATTACTAATATAAATATCATCTTTATGAGTTAATATACTTCCTTCTCCTAAACTTTTATCAGAAAAAGTATATTTATCAGCTAGTTCATAATCAGCTAAAATTCTAACTGTATATAAACCATCAACATTATTGCCATAAGATAAATCTAAATTTATTTTTTTACTTTGGCTAAAATCTTCTTTAGCTAGTTCTTTTTGAGCTACTATCTTTCCAAGAGAATCTACCATAATTACATTTAATTTAGAGGTAGATTGATTTTCATCATTTAAATTAAATGATACATTAACATTATTAGAACTACCATCATTTTTAATTTCTAAATTTTCTACTTTTGGTTCTGCTTTTAAAACAGTATATGTTAAAGTATTAGCTTTATAATCTACATTATTATAAAATGTTTTTAAACTAGTTAAACCAACATTATTTAAATTAACTGTGTGTTTACCAATTGAAGTATCAGCACCATCTAGCTCTATTTCATAACTATTACCTTCTCTTTTAGTAATATTATAGTCTTTATTTTCTTCTTCTATTGTTAAATTGGCATTAACTACATAAGCTTTTCTAGCATTTGTACTTTCAAACGTTACAATTGGTATTTCTCCCACTTGTAAAGCATCAGTAATTGATGCATTAGTTAAAGTAAAGTTATAATCTCCTCCTAAAGAGAAAGTTTGGGTTAACATAATTTCATTATTAAAAGCATTTTTATCATCATTTAATTTACTATCTAAGTCATAATTACCTACAATTTCCACACTATAAGTTTTATCTTCAGTAGCATCAAAAATAATTGTAGTTTTATCTTTTTGAACCTCTTCATTAGCAATACTTTTATCATCATCATAGATAGTAACTTGACCACTTATAAATGCTGAATCTTCATCAACTAATTCAAAACTTAACTTTTTATTTTCATCATCCAAATTAAATTTATTAACATAAGGAGTATCTTTTAATACTTCTCTTGTTATTTTTAGGGATGTTTCTATCTTTTTACCATTATCAAGCTCTACTTCGGTAATTGTAAATTCATGTACTCCTGAACTAGTAGGAGTCTCTACTCTTACTTCATATATATCATTATTAAATATTACATCATAATACTTATCATCAATTTTTACTTTAGTTACTTTAACTACAGTCGGAGTAACTAAAGCTTTAAATCTAAGTGCAATCTCTCCTTTATTTATATAATATTCATTATCGTCATTTTGTTCCGTTAACTTTACTTTTGTATCATTAGTTACGCTTTCAACAACATGACCAACATCTTCAATATCCACTTTTCCATCATTATTAGTGTCATAATCACTATCAGATTTTGATTCTGATTCGTCTTTATTAGTATCATAATTTTTATCAGAATTTGATTCTATTTTATCATTATTTGATTCATCAACATTATTTGTATTATTAATATTATCATCACTTACATTATTAGATGAATTTTTATTAGTAGAATTACTTTGATTTTTATTATCTTCTTTTACACCTTCTATATCAATTAAATATTTAATTATTTCTTCTGCATCATTATAATCTTTTATTCCATCTTTGTTAACATCTCTTTTATTATAATTATTAATAAATAAAAAACAAATTATTACAAGTAATATTATCTCCAAAATTGTCAAACAAAATAAAGGTTTTCGACTAGCATTCTTCTTATTTTTTCTCATATTTATGTATACATATATTACTGCAATCAAAACAATAAATGCTAAAACTATAAAATTAGATATAACGGGCATGTTATTAAATGTAGTAATCACTTCTTCACTATCTTCTTTAATAACATTTTCTTTATTAAATGGTATTGCTTCTCCTTCTTTAGCATCACGAGTAACTGAAACTTTAGTAGAAGTTGTTGGAAAAGTTATTTTACTTGTACCATCAGAAGAAGAAATATTGGTTAAAGCAATATTTGTATCACCAACATTTGCATCTTCTTTAACTTTTAAATGAATACTAAAAAGATTTCCATCCTCCAAAATATTACCAGCACGATTAATTATTCCAAATTTGTTATTTTCGGGATTATAAGAAACTGTTTCCGTTTCTGAAACTTTAAAATTAGATTCATCAATCATTTGAAATACATTAGTATCATATTTTAATGTAGCTATTATAGCATAAGATTTTAATCCATTAGGAACACTTGCACTTACTATAATTTCATCATTAATTGTTAAATCTGTTTTATCAACTTTTAATTCTATTTCATCTTTAGCAAAAACACTAATCGGTAACAGTAAAAAAGAAATCAAAAAACTCACTATAATTTTTCTTATTTTGATATTCATTTTTTATCACCTCATTATAACCTTTTATAGCAACATTTTATTATATATTACTAAATAACTCAACTAATTTTACGATTATTTTTATTATAAATTTAATGTCAAAAAATACTAGAGGTTCTTGATATATATGTTTGTTATCTTATAATATTTTATGTTTATAAAATACAAAATGCTTGGGTTAAAAAAAGAAAGTTTTAAATTAAATTTACAATTATGGATGAAAATATAATTAATTGAAAGTAGCCAAGTAAAACTTATTATTGATATTTTTTACAAAATAATCTTTAGAATACAAGGAGAAAAAAATAATGAATAATGATGTTAAATTTGAAAAAGACAATATAGTTTTTAATTATAGAGTTGCTATAGTTATAAGAAATAATGAAAAAATATTAGTACAGAAAGATGATAGGGCTAGCCATTATACATTGCCAGGTGGAAGATGTGAATTAGGTGAAAATTCTATTAATACTGGAATGAGAGAGTTTAAAGAAGAAACAGGTATTGACATTACTTTAAAAAAGAAAGTTGGTATGATAGAAAATTTTTTTGTTTCTAGTTTTAATGATAAAAATTATCATGAAATATTAATAATTCATGAATACGAATTCAATGATTATAATTTGTACAGTAAATCATCAATTGCAAATATTGAAGAAAAAAAGAAAGATCATTTAAACTATATATGGTTAAGTGTTGATGAATTAAAAAAAACAAATTTTAAACCTGTAATAATTTTAGATATGATAGAGAATAAAGAATTTCAACATTATATTTTTGATTAATTTAAGTGATGTTTTTTGCCCTAAAAAATTCTAATATATTAAAAAATCATTTTAAAACATAAAAATAAAGAATTTTGTTTTATAAATTTTTATAGAACGATTTTTTTAACTTTTTCGTTCTATAATTTTTTATAGAACATTTTTTGTTGATTTTTCGTTTTATAAATTATTCTGCTAAAAATGCATCGCCATATGTCTAAAATGAATAGTAGTTAAAGTACATACACAAGTAATGTTACTATATCACAAAATTGAAAATATCAAATAATCATCAAATAAGAATTCCCTTAATTTACGAGAAATACAATTTAATTTTCTTGCATTTTTATTTCTTTTATCAAATAAAATTATAGCAAACTATAAAGATGATTTTGCTTTATTTAATATTTTTTTTATAAAAACTTTTTAGATATCTTAAATGATGGCTCCAGCAGGAATTGAACCAGCGGCACAAGGATTTTCAGTCATTTTACCTTAATAATATTGTTTCATTAGTATATATTTTTTTGATTTATTATGTTAAGATAATTACTATGGTGTAAAATCTATAGAAAGAAAGGAGTTTATATGGATTGGTATCAATTTCCTTAAAAAATTAAAAATTGGAACGCTAGTATTGATTATGTTATGTTTGTTGATGAAAATGGTAATGGAGGTAGAATTAATAATATATTTAAAAAAATAAATAACAACATTACAATTAGTAATGATGAAAAATATTTTACAGTTACTGGTTGCATTTTTGAAAAAAATAATTATTCAATTATTAGAAATAATATTAGAAAATTAAAAGAAAAGTATTGGGTTAACGGATTTTATAATGACACAAAACATAATGATACTAGGTATGTTTGTTTACATTCAAGAGAAATACGACGTCACGATGGTCCCTTTAATGATAGTTTAATAAATCACGATGAATTTATAAATGATTTAAGCGAAATATTAGCTAAAGTTAATTGTAAAATCATCTCAATTTCAATTAATCTTGAAGAATACATAAAATCTGGAAATTTAGAAAATGTTTATGAAAAAGCCTTTGATTTATTATTAGAAAGATATATCTATGCCACAAAAAGCGAAAAAAAAGGAATTATAATGTTAGAGTCTCGTGGTAAAAGTGAAGATAAAATTTTACTTAATCATATTTATGATGTAATACACACTAAAGGTAGATCAAAAATATCTACTAAAGAATTAGAAGAAAAAATAATAGGCGTTTATTTCAATCCAAAATGGTATGGAGGACATTCATCAACATTTGTTGGACTTGAAATTGCTGATTTATTTTCATATCCAATTCATCAATATATAAAATATAAAAAAGAAAATTTATCATTTGAAACAATTAAAGAAAAAATTGTTGGTTATCCAAATTTTAATAATAAGGGAATAAAAATATTTCCAAAAGAAAAAGATGGATAAACCATCTTTTTCCGTACGCTATACAACGTACCCCGAAGCATTCGCTTCCATGACTAAATGTTACCATAGTTAGCAACATTTGTCAATAATAGTATATGCAATGAATTTTCATTAATACATCAAGATATAATAAAATTTTAAAAAAAAATAAGAGGTAAATAAGAGATAAAAAAGTTCTCTAAAATTTTTTAAAAATAAGTGATGTTTTTTGTCCACAAAATCTTAAAAGAAAAAATCCCATATCCGGGATTTTTTTATAATCTAATCTGGTGGCTCCAGCGGGAATTGAACCAGCGACACAAGGATTTTCAGTCCTCTGCTCTACCGACTGAGCTATGAAGCC
>CANQAK010000015.1 GCA_947589495.1 uncultured Bacilli bacterium
GAAAAAAGAGATAATATGTTTAGTTATGTAAGAAGAGTAAATATAGAAGTAGATAAGAAGAATGAGAAGTATTTAAAAAATATTTTAGAAGAAAGTAATTTAAAGTAAATAAATAATATAAGAATCTTTACAAATAAAGAGAAAACAACTTTTTAAAACCTTTGAACTTCGAGTTCGTATCAAGGTTTTTCTACATCTAGTTTACTATATCCTCGTCTAAAAAATAATTGACAATCATATAATATAATGTTAAAATATCATTGTTGTTAAAAAGGAAAGCGATTTATATCCACCTGATTACAAAATAGTAATAGGTAAAAAGCCGATAAAAAATTAAATATTAATTGAGGTTTTTTAGTGGGTATAAAAATACTCACTTTTTAATTGTTGGAGGTGCTTTGTATAGCAAAAACAGAAGATTTAAAAATTAATGACCAAATAAAAGTTTCTGAAGTTATGGTTATTGGCCCAAATGGTGAAAAAATGGGTGTTAAAGGAATTGAAGATGCCAGAACTTTAGCAAATTATGCAGGTCTAGATTTAGTTTTAATGAGTGAAAATAGTGTACCAGCAGTAGCTAAAATAATGGATTACAATAAATTCCGTTATGAAAAACAAAAGAAATTAAAAGAAGCTCAAAAAAAACAAAGAGAAAGTAATAAAGAAGTTAAAGAATATCGTTTATCTGTTACAATAGATATTCATGACTTTGAAACGCGTAAAAGAAATGCGGCTGAATATTTGAAAAAAGGACATAAAATAAAAGCATTTATTCGTTTTAAAGGACGTCAAATGGCTCATACGGAGCTTGGAAAAGATGTTTTATTAAAATTTGCAAATGAACTTAGTGATATAAGTCAAATAGAAAGTGAACCTAAATTAGAAGGTAAGCAAATGTTTTTGTTATTAGCGCCAAAGAAATAAAGAGAAGTAGAAGGAGAGATATTTATGGGAAAACAAAAAACACATAAATCAAGTAGTAAAGTATTTAAAGTTAAAAAAAATGGTACTTTAACTTATAAAAAGGGGAATGGAAATCATAAAACAAATAAAGATTCTTCTAAGCAAGTACGTCAAAGAAGAAATAAAGGAATTTTAGCGAAAGGAGAAGCTAGCAGATTAAAATCTGTTATCTAGTTAGGGGGTAGAAAATATATGGCAAGAGTTAAAGGCGGAAACGTATCAAAAAATAGAAGACGTAAAGTTTTAAAACAAGCAAAAGGATATTTTGGAAGTAAACATAGATTATATAAAACAGCTCAAGAACAAGTATTCCATAGTGGAGCATATGCATTTAGAGATAGAAGACAAAATAAAAGAAACTTCCGTAAATTATGGATTACAAGAATTAATGCTGCATGTAGAATGAATAATATTAGTTATTCAAAATTCATTAATGGTCTTTCAAAAGCTGGAATTACAATTAATCGTAAAATGCTTTCTGAAATAGCTATTAATGATGCTAAATCATTTACAGAATTAGTAAATACTGCTAATAAAGCATTAAATGGAGAAGTAGTAGCTACTCCTAAAAAAGAAGTAAAAGAAGTTAAAAAGGAAACTAAAGAAGTAGTAGAAAAAAAAGAAATTAAAAAAGAAGAAAAAGTTACTACAAAGAAAGAAGATTTAAGTACTAAAACATTAGCAGAATTAAAAGCTTTAGCAAAAGAAGCTGGTATTAAAGGTTATAGTACTATGAAAAAAGAAGAATTACTAGAAAATTTAAAATAGTAATTTTTTTTTAGGCCAAAAAACTTGCTAATAAGATCTTTTTTAGATATAATTAAAGGTAGGAACATAGGAGTGAAGACGATGCGCAAATTTATTGCAAGTTTAGATATTGGCTCATCTCTAATCAAATTAGTGGTTGGAGAAATTGTAAAAAATAAGATTAATATTTTAGCATGTGTTGATACTCCAGCAAGAGGTATAAAAAAAGGGTATGTTATAAATAGTGAAAGTGCTACAGAAGCTTTTAGAGAAATATTTAATAAAGCTGAAAATATAATAGGTATACCTATAAGAAAAGTAATTGCAACTGTTCCTGCAACGTATACTGAATGTTTTTTAAATAGTGGTACAGTTGCTACTTCTAGTGAAGACAAAGTTATTAATAATGTTGATATAGTAAAAGCTATGCAAAAATGTGTTTATAATAAAGTTGTAGATAATAGAGAACTCGTTACAGTTCTTCCAACCAGCTTTAAAATAAATGATGAAATTGTTAATAATCCTTTAAATATGTTAGCAGAAAAATTAACTATGAAGGCAATAGTAGTTACAGTACCTAAAAAAAATATTATGGGAATAAATGGTTGTTTAAAAAACATTGGCGTTGAACTTGTAGATATAGTTATTTCACCTTTAGGAGATTATTATGAGCATAAAACAAAAGAATTAAATAAAGAAGTTGGAGCAGTAGTCAATATAGGTGAAGAAACAACAACAGTATCTATATTTAATCGAGGTATTTTAACTAATTTAGAAGTAATAGATATTGGTGGTGAAACTATAAGTAATGATTTATCTTATGTTTATAAAATATCACCAAGTGATGCTAAATTCGTAAAAGAACATATAGCTTTAGCTCATACTAGACTTGCTCAACCAAATGAATCTATTACTTTAGTAGACAAACATGAAGAAAATGTTAAAATTAACCAATATGATGCTTCAGAAATTGTTATGGGAAGATTAACAGAAATTATTAATTTAGTTAAAAAACAAATTAATCTCTTAACAAAAAAAGAAATTAGTTATATAATACTAACAGGAGGAGTAGCGGAAAGCCAAGATTTTGATATATTGGTTGAAGAATTACTCGGAAATAAAGGAATAATTGGTAATGTAGAAGAAATTGGAGCTCGAAACAACAAATATGGAACTGCAGTTGGAATGATTAAATATTACAATAGTAGATTAAAACTTAGGAATGTCGAGTTTTCAATATTTAATATAGAAGAACAAGAAGAATTAGGTGGTATGGATAAAAGAATAAATATTCCTGATAATTCTATATTAGGAAAATTGTTCGGATACTTTTTTGATAATTAAGGAGAGAAAAGCAATGAATGAATTACAAATGGATCAAATAGCAAAAATTAAAGTAGTTGGAGTAGGTGGCGGTGGTTGTAATGCCGTTAATAGAATGATTGAAGAAGGCGTAAAAAGTGTTGAATTTTACGTTGTTAATACAGATTTACAAGTATTAAATGTTTCTAAATCACCAAATAAAATTCAAATTGGAAAGTCAATTACTGGAGGAAGAGGAGCTGGTGCTAACCCTGAAATTGGAAGAGCGGCAGCTTTAGAAAGCAAAGGAGAAATTGAAGATGCTCTAAAAGGAGCCGATATGGTTTTTGTAGCTTGCGGTATGGGTGGTGGAACTGGTACAGGAGCAGCCCCAATTATTGCTGAAATTGCTCAAGAACTTGGTGCCTTAACTGTAGGAATTGTTACGAAACCATTTAGATTTGAAGGAAAAAGAAGAAGTGAAAATGCTCTTTTAGGTATTGAAGAATTAAAGAAACATGTAGATACTTTAATTGTAATACCAAATGATAAATTAAGAGATATTATAGATAAAACAACAAGTTTTGATGATGCCTTTAAAGAAGTAGATAATGTTTTACATAGAGGAGTTCAATCTATTTCAGATTTAATCGCAGTAACTGGAGTAATTAACCTAGACTTTGCAGATGTAAAAGCGGTAATGGAAAAATCAGGTACTGCAATTATTGGAATTGGTTGCAATGCTGGTGAAAATAGAGCAATTGAAGCTGCAAGACAAGCTGTTGCTAATAGTTTACTTGAAGCAACAATTGATGGAGCAACAAATGCTATTGTTAATGTAACTGGTGGAAAGAACTTAACTTTATTTGAAATTGAAGATGCAGTTGAAACTGTTAGAGAAGCTGCTAAAAGTGATATCAATATCATCTTTGGAGCTATTAAAAATGATAATTTAACTGATGAAGTTATCGTTACAGTAATTGCTACAGGTTTTGAAAATGGAGAAACTGAAGAATTATATGCTCCAGGAGAAGTTCCAAAAAGAAGAACTGTTCCAACAGATGATGATTTAGAAATACCACCATTTTTAAGAAATAATGATTTATTTTAAAGAAATAAAATAGAAAATAATAGAAATTAAAAATTCTGTTATTTTTTTATAAAAAATAATTTAACACCTACAAAGTGACATTTTTTGTTATCTTAATTTTATATAATAAAGTTGGTGTTAATATGAAAATATATATTGACTTATTATTTATTCTAAATTTTATTTATGATTTTTTATTGTTAGTAACAGTAAGTGTTACTTTAAAAAGAAGTGCAAAACTTAAAAGATTAATATTTGGTTCAATCACAGGAGCATTATCAACTTTTATAATTTTACTTCCATTAAATAAATATATTCTTTTCTTTTTAAAGATTTTTACAGGATTTATAATGCTTTTAATTACCTTTAGTTTTAAAAATATAAAATATTTTATAAATAATTTAATCTATCTTTATATGAGTAGTGTTATTTTAGCAGGTTTTTTATATTTTTTAAAAATTGAATTTAATAATTTATCATATATTCTGATTCTTTTTTTAGCCCCTATAATTTTATATTTATATATAAAAGAACAAAAACAATTAAAAAAAGTAGTTAATTATTATAAAAAAGTTTTAATTACTTTTAAAAATAATACTACTTTAGAATTAAAAGCTTTTATTGACAGTGGTAATAGACTTAAAGATCCAATTACTCATAAATATATCATTTTAATAAATAAAAAAAGATTAAAAGGCATATATAATATAAGAAGTCCAATGTATGTACCAATTAATACAGTTAATCAAAAAAGTTTATTAGAATGTATAAGCATTAAAAATATTATAGTAGACAATAAAACATATAATAATTATTTACTTGGATTATCTGAAAATTTTAAAGGATTTGATGAAGTAGAGTGTTTATTAAATGCACATTTATTGGAGGAATGATATGTTTAAAAAACTAATTGAATTTTTAAAAAAGAAGTATACGGAGTGTTTTTTTGTCGGTGCTACTGATAAATTACCACCTCCTTTATCTAAAGAAGATGAATTAAATTATTTAGTTAAAGCTCGAAGTGGAGATATAGAAGCTAGAAATATTTTAATTGAACACAATTTAAGATTAGTAGTCTTTTTAGCAAAAAAATATGAAAATACTGGTTTTGATATTGAAGATTTAGTATCTATTGGTTCAATTGGACTTATAAAAGGTATAAATACTTATAAAATTGATAAAAATATTAAACTTGCAACATATGCATCAAGATGTATTGCTAATGAAATATTAATGTTTTTAAGAAAAAATAAAAAGAAAAAAGTAGAAATAAGTTTAGAAGAAACTTTAAATTATGATGCCGAAGGAAATGAACTTCGTCTTGAAGATATTTTAGGAACAGAAGATGATGTTGTTCCAAATGAATTTGAACACGTTTTAGATAAAGAAACATTAAAAAAAGAAATTAACATTTTAGCTCCAAGAGAAAAAGAAATTATGACATTAAGGTATGGACTTAACAATACAGAAGAATATACTCAAAAAGAAGTAGCAGAAATGTTAGGAATTAGTCAATCATATATATCTAGGATTGAGAAAAAAATAGTTAAAAAATTACAAAGTATTATGAAAATTTAAATTAGAGTGTAATTTATGTAAAATATAAAAAAAGTACTTGCTATATAACCAGTTTTATAATATATTATAGTTAGCCTATTAATAGCGTTTATACCGATATATATATAAAATAAATAATAAAAATACTGCTAAAAAATTATGTAACTACGATTTTTAAATTTATGTTTAGTTATTAATAGGTAATAAAAGGTGTTTTACTTCTGCACCTTTTTCTTTTGCCTTGAAATAGTAGTCCTTATTTGATAGAATTATGAATATGAAAGGTTTAAATAATATGGATAGAACTAGTATCTTTAATGTAGAAGCTTTAAGACAAGAATTGATATTATTAACATTAAATGAAATAATTGAATCTTTAGAAAGAAAAGGCTATAAAGCGGAAAATCAATTAGTGGGTTATCTTTTAACTGGAGATGTAACATATATATCTAATTATGAGGGAGCAAGAGATAAAATGCGTAGTTTAAAAAGAGAAGAAATTCTTCTTGCTCTTATTAATTCTTATGAAGGTAAATAAAATGCGTTTCTTAGGACTTGATTTAGGTACTAAAACTTTAGGTATAAGTATGACTGATAAAACTAATACATTAGTAAGTCCTTTTAAAGTAATTAATTTTAAAAAAGAAGATTATGAATATTTAGTACCAATTGTAAAAGAATTAATAAATGATTATAATATTGAAACAGTAGTTTTAGGTTTACCAAAAAATATGGATGGAAGTATTGGCTTTGCTGGGGAAAGGAGTCTTAAATTTAAAGACTTACTAGAAAAAGAAAATATTAAAGTCGAATTAGAAGATGAAAGACTTACTACTAAAAGTGCTGAAGATATAGTTCATATAAATAATGATAATGTTAAAAATACTAAAGGAAAAATAGATAGTATTGCAGCATCAATTATCTTAGAAAGTTATTTAAGAAGGTGGAATAATGCTTCTAAAAAATAGTAAAGGTAAAGAAAGAAATTTTAAATTATTAATGAAAGCTAAGCATAATAATAAAGAATATATTATTTATCAAGATGTAATAACTAATAAGGTATATGCTGGTTTAAAAGAAGAAAATAAATTAAAAAAAATAAATAAAGATGAAATAAATTATTTAAATAAAATGATAGAAAGAATAAAAGGGTAGGAAGTATAATGAATAAAAAGAAAAAAAGAATTATAATAATTACAGTTTTAATTTTAGTGGTAATATTATTTATATTAAGTTTATATTTTTATAGTATTAATAGTAAAAGTAATAAAGATGAAAAAATTACTTTTAATATAGATAATGGTACAAGTACTAAAGAAATTGTTAATAATTTGTATGAAGCAGGTTTAATTAAAAGTAAATTATCGACATTTGTCTATATAAAGTTACATAATAATTTAATTATTCAAGCTGGTACTTATGAATTAAATAGAAATTTATCAACTAAAGAAATATTAAATATATTAGATAGTGGTAAAATAATTAATAATACAGTGACAATTACTTTTGTAGAAGGTAAAAAAATAACTGATTATATAAAACAAATAAAGGAAATTTTTGGTTATAGTGAAGAAGATATTTTAAATACTATTAATGATAAAGAGTATATTAAAGGTTTAAGAGAAAAATACAGTTTTTTAGGGGAAGAAGTGTTAAATGATAACATTTATTATCCACTTGAAGGATACTTATTTCCATCAACTTATGAATTTTATAAAGATGCTAGTATTAATACTATTTTTGAAAAAATGCTTGATAAAACGGGAAATGTATTAGATAATTATAGTACTTCTATTGAAAGAAGTGGTTTTAGTCTTCATGAAATATTAACGATGGCTAGTATTATTGAAAATGAAACAATGGTAAAAGAAGATAGAAGCATAGCTAGTCAAGTTATTCATAAAAGATTAAATCTAAATATGAGTTTAGGTATGGATGTAACTGCGTATTATGGTGTAAAGAAAGATTTAACTGAAGAACTTACAACAAGCGACTTAAGAGATAATAATGCATATAATACAAGGAATACTTCATTTATTGGTTTACCAGTAGGTCCTATAAGTAATCCAAGTACTTCATCTATTGAAGCTGCTCTTAATCCAAGTGATACTGATTATTTATATTTTTATGCTGATAAAAGTGGTAAACTACATTTTGCAAAAGATAATGAAGAATTTCAAGAGGTTATTCGTACTTATAGTTAGGTGGTAATATGAAAGAATTAATTTTGGAAATGGAAGACTATGCGTCTAAAAAAAATGTTCCAATAATTGAAAAGAAATCTATTGCATTTATAATGAAATATATAAAAGATAATAATGTTAAAAGTATCTTAGAAATAGGTTCTGCAATTGGTTATTCAGCTATTTTAATGGCTAGTGCTAAAGAAGATGTCTTTGTAACAACAATTGAGCGTGATGAAGAAAGATATATGGAATGTTTAAAAAATGTAAAAAGATGTGGCATGGATAAAAAAATCAATGTTGTATTTCAAGATGCTTTAGATGTTAATTTATCTGAAGAAGTAAAATATGATTTAATTTTTATTGATGCTGCAAAGGCTCAAAATACTAGATTGTTTGAAAAATATAAATATTTCTTAAAACCAAAGGGGGCTATAATAACTGATAATTTAAAATTTCATGGTTATGTAGAAAAAAGTGATCAAATTGAAAGTAAAAATCTAAAAGGTTTAGTAAGAAAGATTGAAGAATATATTGAATATCTTAAAGAAAATCCAGAATTTGATACAAAATTTTATGATATAGGCGATGGACTTTCAGTCAGTACATGGAAAGATGAAAAATAAAGATATTATAATTACAATTAATAGTTTAAATGATATAGAAAAATTAGAAAAGTTAGGTATTAAAAAATATGCATATCCTTTAAAAGAATTTTGTGTTGGAATACCTAATACTTTTTTAATTTCTGAAATAAAAAATGATGGATATATTTATCTAAATAGAATACTAGATAATGATGGTATTGATAAATTGAGAAGTCTATTAAAAGATTTACCTTTAAATATAAGAGGAATTATTTTTGATGATTTAGGTATAATTGAGTTAGTAAAAGATTTAAAAATAGAGAAAATACTTTATTTAAGTCATTTTAATACTAATTTAGAATCTATTAAAATTTATTTGAATTATGTTGATAATGTTATTATATCTACTGATATAACAGAAGAAGAAACTAAATATATAAATAATGCTCTAAATGGAAAATTAACTGTTTTTGTTTTAGGATATGTAATGGCAATGTATTCAAGAAGATATTTAATAGATAACTATTCTAAATTTCATAATTTACCTTATAAAAATAATTTAGTAATTGAAAATACTAATCATAAGTTTTTAGTATATGAAAATGAATTTGGTACATGTTTTTATCATTTACCACTTTATAATGGGTTAAAACTTTTAAATTTAAATGCTAAAAACTATTTTATTAATGCAGTATTTTTAAGTGTAGAAGATATTAAAGATTTATTAGAAGGAACTAGTAATATTGAATATGATGAAGGATTTTTAAATACAGAAACGACATTTAAATTAAAAGGTGATATAGATGACTGAGTTATTAGCTCCCGCAGGAGATTTAGAAAGATTAAAAATTGCTCTTTTGTATGGAGCAGATGCTGTATATATAGGTGGTACACTTTATAGTTTAAGGGCAAATGTTAAAAATTTTACTAATGATGATTTAAGTAATGCTTGTTTATTTGCCCATAATTTATCTAAAAAAGTTTATGTTACAGTTAATATGGTATTTCATAATAATGATTTAAAAAAGTTAGATGATTATTTATTATTTTTAAAAAAGATTCAAGTAGATGCTATAATTGCTAGTGATATAGTTGTAGTTAAAAAAGCTTTAGAATATAAATTAAATGTTATTTTATCAACTCAAGCAAGTACTTTAAATTATAGTGCTGTTAAATTTTGGCAAAATTTGGGTGTTAATAGATTTGTTTTAGGAAGAGAAGTAAATAGAGAAGATATTAAAAGAATAAAAAAAGAAACTAATGCTTCTTTAGAATGCTTTATTCATGGTGCTATGTGTACATCAATAAGTGGTAAATGTGTTTTATCAAATTATTGTACAAATAGAGATTCTAATCGAGGTGGATGTGCGCAAATATGTAGATGGGTTTTTAATTGTGATGGGCCAGATTTTACTTTGATGAGTAAAGATTTAAATATGGTTGATTTTATTGAAGATATGATGAATATTGGAGTAGATTCATTTAAAATTGAGGGAAGAATGCGTTCAATTTACTACATTGCCACAGTTGTTAAATGTTATCGAAAAATTATTGATGGAATACAAAATAAAAATTTACAAGAAGAAGAAAAAGAATATTATAAAAAAGTGTTAAATAGAGTTGCTAATAGAGATACTATTCCTCAATTTTATCATAAATTTCCTGGAGTTTCAGAAAGTTATTTTCAAGATAGAATGGAAGTAAGTAATCAAGATTTCTTAGGTATTATAAAAGGTTATGATAAAGAAAATAAATTAATTATATTAGAACAAAGAAATTATTTTAAAATTGGTGATGTTGGAGAATTTATTAGTCCTAATATGGAAACTTTTACATATACTATAAGTAAAATCATTGATGAAAATAATGAAGAAATAGAGGTTGCAAGACATCCTCAAATGATTGTAAAACTTCCATATGATACTGAAGTTTGTGAGTATGCAATGCTTCGCTTAAAAGTATTTGACAAAAATTAGGTTTTATAGTATCATTTTGTAAGTTAATTAAAAGGAGAGATTTTTGATGAAAAAAGAAGATTTTTTCGAACTAACTGCTGAAGGATATTTAGAGTTAGAAAATGAGTTAAATGAATTAAAAAATGTTAAAAGACAAGAAGTTATAGTTGCTTTAAAAGAAGCTAGAGCTATGGGAGATTTATCAGAAAATGCTGATTATGATGCTGCTCGTAACGATCAAGCTCAAATTGAAGCACGTATAAAAGAACTTGAATATAAATTAGAACATAGTAAAATTGTTGATACAAGACGTAAAGGTAGTGGCGTTGGTATTGGATCAGTTGTTACTGTCAAAGATGAAGATGGAGAAGAGGAAGAATATAAAATAGTTTCTTCTGTAGAAGCTGATCCATTCAATAATAAAATTTCTGTTGAAAGCCCAATTGGAGTTGCCATGAAAGGTCATAAAACAGGAGATACCGTTTTAGTTGAAAGCCCAAATGGTGGTTATAATATTACAATTTTAAATATTGCCTAATAATAGGCTTTTTTCTTGTAAAATTATATTATTTATATTATAATAATTATCTGAAAGAAGGTATACTTAAATGAAAAATGTACATGAAATTGAAATTAAATTAGAAGGTAAAGATTGGACAAATTGTTTAGATAAAGCATTTAAAAAACAAAATAAAGAAGCAAAAATAGATGGTTTTAGAAAAGGTTGTGCTCCTAAAGATGTTTTTATTAAAAAATTTGGAATTGAATCTTTATATGAAGATGCTATAAATGAAGGAATTAATATTGCATATAAAAAATTATTAGATGAAAATAAATTAACTCCAGTAATTGAACCTACAGTAGATATTACTGGTATATCTGATAGTTCTGTAATATTTAAATTTACAGTTATTACTAGACCAGAAGTAAAACTAGAAAGTTATAAAAATTTAGGAGTTAAAAAAGAAAAAGTTAAAATTACAAAAGAAGAATTAAATAATGAAATTGAAAATTTAAGAAAAGAACTTGCTGAAGTAGTTGTTAAAGAAAATGGTAAAGTTGCTTCAGGTGATACAGTAGTTATTGATTTTGATGGTTATGTTGATGGTGTAGCTTTAGAAGGTGGTAAAGGAGAAAATTATCCACTTGAAATTGGTAGTCATACATTTATTCCTGGTTTTGAAGAAGGTTTAATAGGTAAAAGTGAAGGAGAAGAATTTGATTTAAATTTAACTTTTCCAGAAGACTATGTTGAAGATTTAAAAGGAAAAGATGTTACTTTTAAAATAAAGATTCATGAAATAAAAACTAAAGTATTACCAGAAATTAATAAAGAATTTTTTGAAGATTTAGGATTAGAAAAAGTTAATACTAAAGAAGAATTTGAAAGTGAAGTTGAAAAAACTATTAAAGAAAGAAAACAAGCAGAAATTGATGATAAATTTATTGAAGATTTATTAAGTGCTGCTTCTTCTAAATTAACTGTAGATATTAATAAAGAAATTATATCTGAAGAAGTTCATCGTATGATTGAAGGTTATGAAAGACAATTAAAGATGCAAGGTGTTAGTTTAGAACAATATTATAGTGTAACTAATACAACTCATGAAGATTTACATAAACAAATGGAACCAGAAGCAATTAAAAGATTAAAATATCGTTATATTATTGAAGAAATTGCTCAACAAGAAAAAATTGATTTTACAGAAAAAGAAGTAGAAGCAAAAGCTAAAGAAATGGCTGAAAATTATGGAATTACTGTTGATGAATTAATTAAAGCTTATGGTACTTTAGAAATAGTAAAATATGATATGAGAATGCATAGAGCATTAGAAATATTAAAAGAAAGTAATGAATAAGAAAGCTTTATAATAAAACAATTTAAAAAAACATATTATTTAATGGTGAATAATATGTTTTTTAATGACATTCATATGCGAATACGTTTTATGTTTTTAGTAATGTTTATAATACTTTTATTAGTAATTGGGAAAGTATTTTATATTCAAGTATTTTCTTATAACAAATTATCAAAAATTACTGAAGATTTATGGAGTAGAAAAATGACTATTAATGCTCCAAGGGGAGATATAGTAGATAGAAATGGTAATGTTTTAGCAACAAGTATTGTAACTACTACTATTTATGTTGTACCTAATCAAATTAAAGATAAAGAAAAAGTATCAAAAAGTATAGCAGAAATTCTTAATTGTGATTATGATGATGTATATAAATATGTATCTAAAAAAAGTAGTATGGAAATTATTCGTAAAGGAATGGATTTAGATAGTGAAACTGCTGATAAAATAGATAAATTAGGTTTTGATGGAGTTTATTTAGTAGTGGATTCTAAAAGGTATTATCCCTATGGTGATACTTTAGCACATATTATTGGCTATGTTGGGAGTGATAATCAAGGATTATCAGGGTTAGAATTAACCTACGATGAATATTTAAAAGGAATAGATGGAGAATTAAAATATTATAGTGATGGAAAAGGTAATAAACTAGAAATTCCTGATAGTTATGTAGCTCCTACTAAAGGAATGACTTTAAAACTAACTTTAGATATCGAACTTGTTAAAGCCGTAGATAATGAATTAAATAATGCCATGGATAAATATAATTCGGATGCTGCTATAAGTATAGTTATGTCTCCTAAAACGGGTGAAATACTTGCAATGGGTAGTAAACCTAGTTTTGATCCAGCCAATTATCAAGAATATAGTGAAGAGGTTATTAATAGAAATTTACCTATTTGGATGACCTTTGAACCAGGGTCAACATTCAAAATTATAACTCTTAGTAGTAGCATTGAAGAAAAAACAGTAGATATTTTTAAAGATACTTTTACAGATACAGGTGCTATAACAATTGATGGAGCAACTCTGCATTGTTGGAAACATGGTGGACATGGTACTCAAACTTACTTAGAAGTAGCAGAAAACAGTTGTAATCCCGGCTTTGTTTCCCTTGGAAATAAACTTGGTACTGAAAAATTAATGGGATATATTAAAAAATTTGGTTTTGGTAGTAAAACAGGAATTGATTTAAATGGGGAAGGTAATGGAATATTATTTAAAGAAGAAAATATGGGACCAGTAGAACTTGCTACAACGGCATTTGGTCAAGGAATTAGTGTAACACCAATTCAACAAATAACTGCAGTATCAGCAGCGATTAATGGAGGTAATTTAAATACTCCTTATGTTGTTAAATCAATTATTGATGATAGTAGTAAATCAGTTGTTTATGAAAATAAAACACAAGTTAAAAGAAAAGTTATTAGTGAAGAGACTTCTGCAACTGTACGTTTTGTTTTAGAAAGTGTAGTTGCTAATGGAACAGGAAAAAATGCTTATATTGAAAATTATCGAGTAGGAGGAAAAACAGGAACTGCTCAAAAAGTTCAAAATGGTAAATATATGGTAGGTAATTATATTTTATCATTTATTGGCTTTTTACCTGCTTCTGATCCTGAAGCTATTGTGTATGTTGCTATTGATAATCCCAAGGGAGTAACTCAATATGGTGGTACTGTTTCTGCCCCTATTGCTCGAAGTATAATGTTGTCAGCTATTGAAACATTAAAGATAAAAGAAGCAAAAGGAGGAATGCTTAAAGAATATAGTTATTTAGATGTTAAATATTTACAAGTACCAGATGTAGTAGGAATGAGTAAAGAAGAAGCTACTAAAGCATTAAAAGAATTTAAAGTTAAATATAGTGGAAGTGGTGATAAAGTAGTATATATGTCACCAGAAGCTGATACTTTTCAAAGTGTTGAGACAACTATTACTTTATTATTAAACTAATGTCAATATATGTCAAAATGAAATTTAGGGTTTTTTCTAGTTAGCAATTATGTTGTATAATAAAAAAGAGGTGGAATTATGTTAATTCTTGCAAAAGCTGCAATGGCAATGATGTTAGGCTTTACTCTAGCAATCGCTAGTGGTCTTGTCTTTATTCCTTTATTAAAAAAATTACATATTGGACAAATGGTTAGTAGAGAGATTAATAAAAGACATTTAATTAAGGAAGGTACACCAACTATGGGAGGAATAATATTTATTTTTCCAGTTATTCTTTCTTTAATTTTGTTATATATTAATAGGAGTATTGAATTCAGTTATAATATTTTTATACTAATTTTTGTATTTTTATCTTATGCTATTTTAGGGGGAATTGATGATTATTTAAAAATAAAGTACAAAAATAATGCAGGAATAAGTATTGTAACTAAGTTTTTAATGCAAATGCTTATTGCCTTAGTCTTTTTCTATCTATTTATGCGAAGTGGTGGTTCTTCAACAATTGAATTTACAGCATTAAATATAGTTATTCCTTTAGGATGGATGTTTGGAATATTTATTTTATTTTTACTAGTTGGAACAACAAATGCTGTTAATATAACGGATGGACTAGATGGTTTAGCCGCTGGTTTATCTGCAATAGCTTTTTTAGCTTATGGAATTATTTCTTGGAACTGTGGATGGCTTGAAGGTTACCAAGAAATTGCTATATTTTGCTTTTTAATTGTTGGTTCATTACTTGGATTTCTTGTTTATAATTCGCATCCTGCAAAAGTATTTATGGGAGATTTAGGATCTCTTTCACTAGGAGGAGCTTTAGCAACTATTGCAATACTTACTAGACATGAACTTTCTTTAGCTATAATTGGTGGTGTCTTTGTAATTGAAACATTAAGTAGTTTTATTCAAATTATTAGTATTAGATATTTTAATAAAAAAATATTTTTAAAAGCACCATTACATCATCATTTTGAAGAATTAAAATGGAATGAAAATGATATTGTTAAATTATTTTATGTTATAGGTCTACTTTTAGCAATGGCTGCGATTACTTACGGTGTTTGGTTATAAACATTAATAAAGGGGGTTAAAATACGAAAAAGGGGATTGATAAACCTTTACTAATTGCCGTTATATTAATTGCTATTTTTGGTTTAGTAATGATTTATTCAGCTAGTTTTGTGTGGGCAGAATATAAATTTCAAGATCCATTTAAATTTGTTAAAATGCAAGGAATCTTTTTTGGAATAGGCTTATTTTTATTATATACTTTATCAAAAATTGATTATCACATTTATTATAAATATGCCAACATTATTTTAATTATATGTGCTATTTTATTAATACTTGTTTTAATACCAGGGATAGGAAGTGTTAGAAACGGTAGTAGAAGTTGGTTTGGTATTGGTTCATTAGGTATTCAACCATCAGAATTTGCTAAAATAGGATTAATTATATATGTATCTAAATATTTAACTAATAATAATCGAATTATGAAAAGTGTTATTCATGGAGTTTTACCTGTTTTAGGTGTAATTGGTTTTTTCTTTTTAGTAATTATGTTAGAACCAGATTTCGGAACTTCCATGGTAATTGTTCTTACTTTAGTCGTTTTAATTTTTATAAGTGGGGTAAAAATTTCTTTCTTTGTAAAAATTGGCTTAGCAGGTTTACTCGGAATTGTTGGTATTATAATTGCAGCTCCTTATCGGATGAAAAGAATAGTATCTTTTTTAAATCCTTGGAGTGATCCTTTAGGAAGTGGTTATCAAATTTTACAAAGTTTATACGCTATTGGACCAGGGAGTCTATTAGGACAAGGATTTTTAAAATCCAGGCAAAAATATTTTTATTTACCAGAACCTCAAACAGATTTTATTTTTTCTATTATTAGTGAAGAATTAGGATTTTTAGGAGTTTTAATTGTTACATTAGCCTTTTTAATTATTTTTTATAGAGGAATATATATTTCTTTAAAAAGTAGTGATTTATTTGGTAAATATTTAGCATTTGGGTTATCATTTGGGTTAATTATTCAAGCATCACTTAATTTAATGGTAGTAGTTGGTTTAATTCCTGTTACAGGAGTTACTTTACCATTTTTATCATATGGAGGTTCATCTTTATTAGTAAGTATGGCCAGTATTGGGATTTTACTAAATATTTCAAAAAATAAATCGGGAAATTAAAATAAATTGAAAAAATAAAATAGATATGATATTATAAATTTAAGAAAGAATGGAGGCGTTATTATGAATTTTTGGATTATTATTCTAATTGTAGTTGTTCTATTAATTTTATATGTTATCAGTGTTTATAATAGCTTAGTAAGTTTAAGAAATAAAGTGAATGATCAAGCAAGTCAAATTGATGTTGAATTAAAAAGAAGATTTGATTTAATTCCTAATTTAGTAGAAACTGTTAAAGGCTATACTAAACATGAAAAAGAAACTTTAGAAGAAGTTGTTAAAGCAAGAAATTCTTATGTTTCTGCAGATAGTTTATCTGGACAATTAAAAGCTGATGGAGAACTAACAAATGCAATTAGTAAATTATTTGCGTTATCAGAAGCTTATCCTGATTTAAAAGCTAATGAGAATTTTATTCAATTACAAAGTGAATTATCTGAAATCGAACAAAAAATTGTTTATGCTAGACAATTTTATAATGATTCAGTATTAAAGTTAAATAATAAAATAGAGATGTTTCCATCAAACATAATTGCAGGTATGTTTAACTTTACGAAAAGAGAATTCTTTGAAGCAAATGCAAATGAAAGAGAAAACGTTAAAGTTAAATTTTAAGGCATTAAGAAATGCCTTTTTAAGTAGGTGATTATATGAAAAAATTAAAATTATTATTAATACTTTTTTTAGGCATCTTTTTTAGTAAAGTAGTATATGCAAATGATATAAAAAGTATTAATATGGATATTTATGTTGATAATATGGGAGATGCCCATATAACTGAAACATGGAGTGCTAATTTAAATGAAGGAACAGAAGGTTATAAACCTTATTATAATTTAGGTAATTCTTATATTACAGATTATACTGTATCTATGAATGGAACAAAATATACAACTTTATCTAGTTGGAATGTTGATGCTTCATTCGAAAGCAAAAAATATAAAGCAGGTATAAATGAAGTTAGTAATGGTTATGAATTATGTTTTGGTATAAGTAAGTATGGTAATAATACTTATACTTTAAAATATACAGTAACTAATTTTGTTTCAGAAGTAGAAGATGCTCAAATGATTTATTGGCAACTTATACCTTATAATTTATCAGATAAACCAGAATATATATTTATTAAAATTTATAGTGATTTTCCTTATGCAGATGATTTAGATGTATGGGGATATGGTAATTATGGAGGATATGCCTATGTTAATTCTGATAATCATACAATTGAACTTGTTCATGAAGATGCTTTAGATAGTGATGAATATATGACAGTTTTAGTTAAATTTCCTGAAGGAACTTTTAATACCAGTAATAAATTAGAGCATGATTTTAATTATTATTATGAGATGGCCGAAGATGGCGCAACTACTTATGATGAAAAACCTGTTAATATAAATATTTTTCAAGTATTATTTGTTTTAATTTTTAATATTTTACCTTATGTAGTTGTTGTTTTAGTTATTTTTAAATTTGCTAATAGAAGTAAATATGGTACTAAAAATTTAAAATTTAGTAAAGGATCTAAAAATTTAAAAGATGTTCCATATTTTAGAGATATACCATGTAATAAAAATATTTTTGAAGCTTATTGGGTAGCTTGTCAATATAATTTAGTTAAGAATAATACAGATTTTTTAGGAGCAATTTTACTTAAATGGTTAAAAAATAAAAATATTGAAAATGTTTTAGATAGTGATGGTAAAAGTAAGAAAGCTTTAAAACTTATAAGTGCTGATAATTTAAGTGAAATAGAAGCTGAATTATTTGATATGATTTTAAAAGCTAGTGGTGATGGAGTTTTAGAAAAAGATGAATTTACTCTTTGGTGTAAAAGAAATTATAATAAAATTTTAAAATGGTTTAATAAAGCAATTGATGATGTTACAAATTTCTATGTTTCTACTGGCTTAATTACTGAAGAGAAAAAGGCATTTGGAACAGTTTACAAAGTTAACGATGAAATGAAAAATAAAGCCATTCAAATGGCAGGATTAAAGAAATTTTTAAATGAATTTTCTAATATTAAAGATAGAGGGGCAATCGAAGTTACATTATGGGAAGAATATTTAATGTATGCTCAAATATTTGGAATTGCTAAAAAGGTTGCTAAAGAATTTAAAAGATTATATCCAGAAGTCCTTACTGACGATTATTATAATGATGTAATATTTATCCATTATATATCTACTTCTGGTGTACAAGCTGCTAGTGCTGCAAGAACGAGGGCACAAAGCTATTCATCTGGTGGCGGAGGATTCTCTTCCGGCGGTGGTGGAGGTGGATCCTTCGGTGGCGGAGGCGGCGGAGGCGGCTTCCGTTAGAAAAAGTGTACACTTTTGGTAAAATATGGTTATTTTTTGACACAATTTGACATAAAATGTAATATATGATATAATTAATTTGTTCATTCAGGGGGATGAGATGAATAATTTAATTGAAAATAGTTATGTCCTCCACATTTTGTGGGGTTACGTAAGAGATATAGTAAATAAATTAAGGTATTTAGCATTACCAATTATCTACTTAACAGTAATATTATTAGTAGTGCCAGGTACAACAACAATAATAAATAATGTTACATATAAATCATTGGATTCATATTCATATACAGTGGCTATTGTAACAGAAGAAAGTAAGTTAAATAATATTTTAAAAAAATATAATTTAACTAATGAACAATTTAGAGTATTATGTGGTATTGTCTTAAGTGAAGCAGATTATAATAGTTATGAAGATTCATATGCTGTTATAAATACTATCTATAATAGAACACATAGTAAAAACTGGGTGCAAAGTATTGACAATAAATATGGAACAGGTAAAGGAATGAACTTATATTATCAAGCAATTGCTCCAAATCAGTTTACTGTTTATGCGAGTGGTAGTTACTTAAGACATATAAATGATACAAACTCTTTAGGATATCATGCTATAATTGATTTTTTATACACAGAAAATATTATGCATAATTATTTATCTTTTAGAGCTCATAATGTAAAAGTTAATGGTAGTGAAACATTTAGTGATAATGGTAATAATTACTTTGGTTTAATTAAAGAAGAAAATAGAATTTAGATGTTCTATTTTCTTTTTGTCAAAAAAAATAAGAACCTGATTCTTATTTTATAATCTAGTTGCATTACTAAAATTCATTTTAGCTATATTTTTAAGCATATCTATACCATATTGTTCATTTATTTCTTTAGCAACTTTATCAACGTTAGTACCAGCTCCTTTTGGAAGGGGAATATGTACCATATCTGAAAGTTCATCCATTTTTCTTAAAAAAGTATATCTACTAATAATGGAAGCACAAGCAACACTTAATACTTTATCTTCTGCTTTAGTTATAAAAGTAATATGCATAACTTTTTCTGGAACATCTTCAATATATTTATAAAAATTATCTTTACTACAAAATTCATCAATAACAATTTTAGCATAACTGAAATTGTTTTTATTTTTTAATTCATATAAAGCTTTATTATGTAAAATAGCTTTTAATTTATTCATATTACAATTTTTACTATGATGTTCATTATAAGTTTTATTATCTAATATAGTAGTAACATAAGGAATTCTTTTCATTATTTCTGGAGCTATTTCTAATATTTTTTTATCATCTATTTTTTTAGAATCTCTGACTCCTAAATTTTTTAAAAATTCAAAATCTTTAGTTGATACAAAGGTAGCAGTAACTACGATTGGTCCAAAAAAATCTCCTGTACCAACTTCATCAGAACCAATAGTAGATAATTCCATAATAGAATTATCTTTTTCTTTGACTTTTGTTTCTGTACCATCTAAATTAATTACTCGGTTATTTAATTTTTTCTCTAAATCAATCCAAATATTGGCATCTATATCAGCAGATACACCTTGAAACATAATCTTACCACTTTCATATAAAGTAACAGTAGTATCTTCTTCCATAGCTTGAAAAATAGCATATGGTGGAGTTTTTTCTTTTCTCAAATCTTTATAATAATCAATAATTTTATTTTTTAAATTATCCGATACTTTAAAAACAATAGTCATTTTACACCTCAAAATAATTTTAGCATATTCTGCTTTATTTTTCATTACAAATATAATATAATTTATAATAAGGAGATGATAAAGTGAATACACTAATAGACATTTTAATAGTAATTTTTGTCTTACTAGGTACATATGCAGGATTTAAAAAGGGACTTATTAAATCATTAGTCAATTTTATTGGATTAGTAGCAGTAGTTATTATTGCTTATACTTTTAGATATCCATTAGCAGAATTTTTGATTGATAAAATGCCATTTTTTAATTTTGCAGGTTTTGAAGGATTAACAGCGATAAATATTTTAATCTATAATGTTATATCTTTTATATTTATATTTGTAATTTTATATTGTATTCTAAATGTTATTATATCAGTAACAGGATTTATAGATACATTATTAAAATTTACAGTAATATGGGTTATACCATCAAAAATTGGAGGAGCAATAATTGGCTTTTTAGAGTCTTGGGTATTTGTTTTTCTAGTATTATTTGCCTTAGCATCATTTAATGTAACTGCAAATTGGGTAATAAGTAGTAAGGGTGCCGATATTATTTTAAATCATACCCCTATAATTGCAAATTATTTATATGGTGTAGCAGATGGTGCTCAACAAATTTATAAAGGTATTGATGAATATAGTAAAGATGAGACTAAAACAGAAAAAGATATTAATCTTTATATCTTACAACAAGAAATTAGTCATGGTTTAATTACTAAAGAAAAAGCTCAAGAATTAATCGATACAGGTAAATTTGATTTAGGAGACATAATGTTTAGTGAAGAGGCAAAAGCATGGTTAAATATTTAGAAAAAGAAGAAGATTTTGATAATTTAGTTAAAGAAGGTATTTTATTAGTAGACTTTTATACTGAATGGTGTGGTCCTTGTAAAATGTTAGCAGGGATTTTAGAAGAAATAGATTATATGGATGTTATAAAAGTTGATGCTGATAAATTTACAGACTTAGCAATGAAATTTGGTGTTATGAGTGTACCTACTTTATGTTTTTATAAAGATGGTTTAGTAATGCAAAAAGAAATAGGGTATAGAACTCCGGAAGAAATAAAAGAAATTTATAATAAAATAAGTGGAAATAATTAATCCACTTTTTTTATAACTTCTTTAGCACTATTTAAATAACTTCTCGTAAGCAGTCCTGCTCCAAGAAGAGTACCACCAAAATATCTAACTACTAAAATTAATACATTATTTAAATTGTTTTGAATGATTATATTATATATTGGTGTTCCAGCAGTATTACTAGGTTCTTTATCATCACTTTTTTTAACTATATTATCTATTTTGTAAGCATATGGAATATGCCTAGCTTTTTTATGTTCTTTTTGAATATTTTTTAAAATAATATCTATTTCATTTTTATTTTTTACTTCATAATAATAAGATATAAATTTAGATTTTTTAACTTCTAAAGTATAAGTATTAATTAATTTCATGAATTTCACCTGATTTTATTTTAACATATCTTATATTTTCAGTGCAAAAATAAGTAAATATTTGATATACTAATATTATTGAATGGGGTATTTGTATGTTAGAAGAAAAATTAAAATTGGTACCACATTTACCTGGAAGTTATCAAATGCGTAATGAAGATGGTATTGTTATATATGTGGGAAAAGCTAAAGATTTATATAAACGAGTTAATAGTTATTTTAAAAAAACAGTTACAGGTAAGACTAAAAAAATGGTAAGTGAAGTAAGAGATTTTACTTACATTGTTACAAATAGTGAAACAGAAGCTTTTATAACAGAAATAAATTTAATAAAAGAATATAATCCTAAATATAATATTTTATTAAAAGATGATAAAAGTTATCCATATATTGAATATATAAGTAAACCATATCCCAAAGTTAAAGTATCAAGATATTTAAATATTAAAAGAAAAGATAAAAAATTAATTTTTGGCCCTTATCCGAATGCTTATGCTGCAAGAAGAATAGTTAATTTAATAAATAGATTATATCCTTTAAAAAAATGTAATGGTATGCCTAAACAAGTTTGTTTGTATTATCATATTGGAGAATGTTTAGGATATTGTACTAAAAAAATAGATAAAGATAAACTTTTACAAATGGAAGAAGAAATTTTATCATTTTTAAGAGGAAATGATAAAATTCTTAAAGATAAATTATTAGAAAAAATAAATGTTTATTCAGAAACTTTAAATTATGAAATGGCTAAAGAATTAACAGAAGAATTACATTATATTAATGTTGTTTTAGATCGTCAAAAAGTTGAACTTCATGATTTTGTTAATAGAGATATTATTGGTTTTTATTTAGATAAAGGACATTTAGGTATTAATTTTCTTTTTATTAGAAATAATAAATTAATTGGTAGTCATAATGAACTTTTAACAGTTAAATTAGATCCTATAGATGAATTAAATAATTATATTTTAAATTTTTATATGCGTCATGAAATACCTAAAGAAATATTAGTAGATGAAAAAATTAATAAAAATATTTTGGGAGAACTTATTAATACTAATTTTATTACTCCTGAAAAAGGAAAGAAAAAGAATTTATTAGATATGGCTAATATGAATGCTAAAATTTATTTGGATAATGAAATATCTCAAGCCATAAAAGAAGAGATGAGAACCGAAGGTTCTAATGAAGAATTAGCTCGTATATTAAATATAAATAATTTAAGAAGAATTGATGCTTTTGATAATTCAAATTTATTTGGTACTTTTTCTGTTAGTGGTATGGTAGTTTTTGTTGAAGGTAAACCATATAAAAAAGAATATCGTAAATATAAAATAAGTTTAGATAAAAATGATGATTATAATACAATGAAAGAAGTTATTTATAGAAGATATTATAGAGCCCTTATAGAAAAGACAGAAATGCCTGATTTGATTATTGTTGATGGTGGTATTAATCAAATTAATGCTTGTTTAGATACTTTAAAAAGTTTAAATTTACATATAAAAGTAGTAGGACTTAAAAAGAATGATAAACATCGTACGAATGAACTTATTGATGGTGATACTTATAGAACTATTGAATTAGATAAAGATAGTAATGTATTTCACTATTTAACTCGTATTCAAGATGAAGTTCATCGTTTTACAATTAATTATCATAAAACTTTAAGAAGTAAAGGAAGTATAAGTAGCGTTTTAGATAATACTGAAGGAATAGGTAATGTTAGAAAAAAAGAATTAATTAAAAAATATGGTAATTTAACTAAGATAAAAAACGCTAGCGTGGAAGAGTTGAGTGAAATTATTCCTAAAAATGTAGCAATTGAATTAAAAAAATTTTTAATTAGTCGAGATGAAGAGAGTAAAAAAGAAAAATAATTGAAAATACTTTCTATTTAAGGTAATATTAAATAGAAAGATTTGCCAAATTAGTTTAATGGTAAAACAAGGCACTCGTAATGCTTAGCTGTGAGTTCGATTCTCGCATTTGGCACCAGATTGATAGGAAACTCGAACTTTTCGAGTAACAATATAAAAACTTTGAGTTTAGGTAAAAATATTACTTGACAAGAAAAAAGATGAAAATGTTGATAAGTTTTTCATCTTTTTTATACAAAAATAAGGAAAACATCCATTTTGTTTAGTATAATAAAGTTGTAAAAATAAAACATCATAGTAAGCAAAAATATGGAGGTGTTTCCCTATGAATTATTTTACAATGAATACCTATGAAATGAAAAGAGAAATTTTCAATTTTACACAAAAAATTACAAATAACCTTAATAAAAGTACATCAAAATTTGTGCTTGATATGCAATATGGACTAGCAAAAGGAGGAAGTTGTTTAATATCTGAAATAGCAACACTTCTATATCATTAACATAATGTAGGGTAAAATTTAAAAAAATACCCGACAAAATGAAAAAACGCTTTTTTAAACTTGTTACTAACATAACTTAATGAACTTATTAAATCTAATCATCATATGTATAAATCTAAAATTTTGATATATTATAATAATATCATCATAATTAGACGTAAATATTATTTTGAAAACTGTTAAAAAATGTAAATACTATTTACAAATATTGTATATTATTTTATAATAATCTGCGTAAAAGATTATTTAGAAAGAGGGAAAATATATGAAAAAGATAACTACTAAATCTATTGCTGGACTAGTATTAGTTTCTGGTTTAGCTGCTGCTGGTGCATATGCAGTAATAACAAATAATAAAAAATATGATACTTTTGTTAATGAGATAAATAACGAAGAAACTATGAGTTTTGCAGAAAGTGCTAATGTAGAGATAACAAAAAATGATAGTCAAGAAGTTATTAATGCTAAAAAAGAAGTAATTGTAGCTTCTGAAAAAGTAGAAAGTGCAAAAAAAGAGGTAAAACAAGCTGAGGCAAAAGTTGAAGCTGCTAATGAAGAAATAGCAAAAGCCCAAAATACTAAAAAAGAAGCAGAAAAAGAAATTCAAAATGCTGAAAAAACAGTTGAAAAAGCTAAAGAAGAAAAAAAGGCCGCTGAAGCTGAAATAAAAGCAGCCAAAACGCCTGAAGCTAAAAAAGTAGCCGAAGCAAAAGTAAAAGCTGCTGAAGATAAAGCTAAAAAAGCTGAAGAAATGAAGAAAGAAGCCGAAGAAAAAAGACAAGCAGCTATAGAAGCTGAAAAGAAAGCCGAAGAATCTAGACAAGCAGCTGCAGAAGCGGCAAGAAAAGCCGAAGAAGTAAGAAAAATTGCAGAGGAAAAAGCGCAAAAGGCTGTCGAAGAAGCCAAAAGAATTCAAGAAGAAGAGGAAAAAAGACAAGCAGAAGAGAATGAAAAATTTCAAAGAATGTTAGAAATGGCTAAAAAAGGTGAAGAAAGAGATAAAGCAGAATATGATGCTAAAATAAAAG
>CANQAK010000016.1 GCA_947589495.1 uncultured Bacilli bacterium
ATAGATGGTGCAAGTAATGGTGGTAATTCTTACTTATTAATGAGTTTATGGAACAATAATATAAAATTAACTGAAAAACAAAAAGATTTTGCAGATAATGAAGCAATGAATAAAATAGGGACTACTAGATATGAAAATAATATGAATAATTACTCCAAAAAACTTGATGAAAAAGGAATTACAGATGAGCAAACTATGTATACTGAATTTAGTGGGTCTATTAATCCTGTAGGAGCTAAAACGGCAATATGTATATGGCAAGTGTTTTTGCTTCATTAAGTAATACTCAAGCTCATGGATGTGGAGATTTTGATATTAGATATTGGATACTTAGAAATCCAAATTGGACTTTGGATGAAAAGCAAAAGTTAATTATGGATTTCTGGGCTGATGATGATGTGTATGATGAAGTTTTAGAACAATGGGAGTGGACGTAGCTAATGACAGTGCTAATTATAAAGATGAAGCATTGCCACAATTTGATAAATTTCAAATGTATAAATATTCTTATGAAGAACTGTTAAAATTCTATGGTAATAAAAAGACTACTGATAGAATATGGGATGAAATACAATTTTGCAAACTGATGCATAAGTTAAGACCTCAACAATGGGAAATAGAATCTTCAATACAAAAAAAATTAGTTAAAGTTACTCAAAATTAGAAAATAAAAAAACATATAAAGCAATAGTTATTTTATTAAAGATTCTTTTAGCTCAAAAAGTTGTTGTATTTCTTTCTTGAGACCAGATTTATAGATGCTTTGTAAAAATAGAAAATGACTTGCAAAAAAAATGGATATAGTTAGATTAATATAGTTTTTCTGTCTAATAAATGTTGAAATTTATTGCTAATTCATTTATAATTTCAGGTATACATATGGAGGTTTTATGGATTTACAAAAATTGAGAAATTTATGTGTTGAAGCAAGAGAAAATAGAAAATGTTTTGAAGATTTAGACATAAGTGTTAAGGAAGAAGAAAATAATATTAAAAAACAGAAGTCAGCTTTAGAAAAAAGATTATTGGAAGTAAAAAAACTAGAAAAAGAACAAAGTGATAAATTATGGACTAAACATCGTATTATTTGGGATGAGCTTACTCCAGTTTTAAATGAAGCTAATAAATATGGCTGTTATAATATTCATGAATTAGGTAAAATTCTTGAAGATTTAGCAACTAAAATTACAGGAGAAAAACACGTTTTTAAAATAAGAGGAAAAGATGAATATGTTTGTATAGAAAATCATTCAATTTATTATAGTGCACAAGAGGCTTATTTAGAAAATATTGATACTGAAGATTCTGAAAATAGATATTTTGTTTTTGCTGAAAGTGAACTACCTGAAGCTGGTTCAATTCCTTGGGGATTGTCTTGCAATGGAGTAATTCATGATGTAAAAGAAACTTATTTTAGTGATTTTGATTTGGTAATGTGTTATGGATTTGATGATCAATTTTATTTTAAAATACATTATAGTGATGATCTAAAAGAGAAAAAAATTTATCCTTTTATTTATGACTTTTTAAATTATGTGTCTTTGTATCGTTTAAATAATGATTTATCTATTATTGAAAAGAAAAGTTTGAAATCATTTGAAGAAAAGTTTTTAATGGAAGCAAAAGATAAATATAAAGATTATAAAAAAAGAGAAGGACTTATTTTGACTAAGAATTAAATAAAATTTTATAATATTAATTATTGAAAAAAAGTTATTTTTATGCTATTATGTATTTGTCAAGGAAACTTGCATAAAATAAAAAAGGAATACCTAATTTTGATGAGTTAGGTACTATCCAAATTTTAGATTCGTACCGACCTATACAGTTGGTACTATTTTTATTAATATGATTAAAATCACAATAATAAGGAGTATTATGATAGTACAAAGATATTTCTCTGTTTTTTTCATAACTTCACCTCCTTCCACTTTAAAAAGTAAAGGAGAATAGTACCTAAACTTAACTAAGTATTCCTAAAACAATTATATCAAACAAATGTTTTTAATACAATACTTTTTATATTAAATTTTGACAATTTAGAAAACATTACTTGTATATTGACAATATCAAAATAGAAAAAGGAGTTAAAATATGGAACAAATATATAATAAATTAGTAAGAGATAAAATACCTGAAATAATTAAATCTAATGGAGAAGAGCCAGTTACTAGAATTCTAACTGATGAAGAATATAAAGTTGAATTAGAAAAAAAATTAAATGAAGAATATCAAGAAGTTTTAAATGCAACGGGGAAAGATAGAATAGAAGAATTAGCTGACATGTTAGAAATAATAAAATATTTAGCTAGATTAGAAAATGCAACATTAGAAGAAGTTATTGCTATTGCACAAGAAAAAGGAACAAAAAGAGGAACATTTGAGAATAAAATATATTTAGAAAAGGTATTTGATAACAGACAAGATTGATACTTGAACTTTTTAGTAAATACAAAAAATGTACTTGAAAAAAATATAATGCAATTATTAGAAGTGTAACTTCTTTTTTTTTTAACTTGTTAAGTTGCATCAATGATCTTTGTTATGTTACAATTATTAATATAAAAAGGAGATACTTATGAAGTTTTGTGAAAATCCTGATGTTTTAACAGTTATGATGTATGTAAAAAATGTAATTAAATTAATTTTTAATGTAGTACCTGTAATAGTACTAATTTTTGTTTTTATTGATTTTGGTAAAAATGTTTTTACAGATAGTGAAGAGGAAAGAAAGAAAAATATTGGAAAAGCCATTAAAAGGTTTATTGCCTGTGTAATAGTCTTTTTTGTACCAACAATTGTAAGTGGTCTTTTTAATATTTTATCCAAAGGAGGATTAGATGTAGGTTATCTAGCATGTTTTAGTAATGCAAATAGTACATATATAGATGATAGTTATGAAAATATAGCAGCAGAAGCTTTAGCAAGTGCAGAAATAGAACTAACCGATGAATCTATATATAAAGCAGAAAGAAGTTTAACAAAAGTAAAAGATGAAGATTTAAAAGTTGAAATGGGAGTAAGAATAGCAGAATTAAAAGATTTGGTAGCAACTTTAAAAAAGGAAGAAGAGGAAGCACAAAAACATGATGATTTATTCTTAGTAGAAATAGATCATCCTGATCCTGATTACAAAGGGCATACTGTTGATTTAACTGATTCACAATATTTAAAACTATTACGTTCAGTTTATGGAGAACAAGAAACAGGTACATTTGAAATTTATGTGGGGTTATGTCAAACTATTCGTGATTATATAGATTATGGAAGTTTATCTCAAAGAACTTATGATAGTTTAGGCTCTTTTTGGATTTTAAGAGGAGGAAGCTTACCAGCATCAAAAAATACAGCTTGGTTTATAAAAAATAGACCTGAGTTAATTGAGGCAGTAGAGTATGTTTTTGGTAAAGGAGGAAGTCTAGCTCAAAGAAAAACATGTTTCTATATTGGAGATGATGATGAAAGATATTTTGGAAGTTATACAGCAGCTTACAATAGACTTGTAAATGTTTCTTGTGGAGAAAATCATCCTCATGATAAAGTAAGACTAGCTCCAGAAAATTGGCAAAGTAACTGGATTGAATTTAGTTATGGTATTAGGTAATAAACAGGAAAGAAGGTAATATTTTTGTGGGGAGCAGTTATTGGAGATTTAGCAGGTTCTATATATGAATATCAACAAAGTAAAAGTTTTTCAAAATTAAATCCTAAAGAACTTATTGGTGAAAAAAGTTTTTTTAGTGATGATACTATATTAACTATAGCTATTTTGGATGCTATTTTAAATGATAGAAATTATGAATATTATTTGAAAAAATATGCAAAAGATTTTTTTATGTATAAACCAGATTTTACACCTTATTTTAGAAGTATATTTTCTCCTGGATTTACAAAATGGGTATTAGATCATCAAAATGAAAAAAGTATTGGTAATGGAGCAATGATGAGAATTTCTGCAGTTGGTTATTTATTTAATAGTAAAGAAGATATAATTAATAATGCAAGATTGGCTACTATACCATCTCATAATTCTTTAGAGGCAATAAATTCTGCTACTACAATTGTATTAATTATTTTTCTAGCCCGTTTAGGTTTTTCAAAAGAAGAAATAATTAAAGAATTAAATTTAAAGATAAATTATTCAGATTTTAATGGTTTTAATACAACATGTTATAAAACAATTGATAATTGTTTATATGAATTATTTACTTCAAATAGTTTTAAAGAATCATTATTAAAAGTTATATCTTATGGTGGTGATACAGATACTAATGCTTGTATAGTTGGTTCAATGGCAGAGGCATTATATGGAATCCCTAGTGGATTAATAGAAGAAGCGAAGAAAAAAATTCCAAATGATTTTAATAATTTATTAGAAAAAGGTTATTCTAAAATTTTAAAGATATAAAATATATTTCTTTAAAAAATTTAACTTTATAAGTTTGGTATATGCTTAAATTACAACTTTACTTAATACATGAATAAATAAAATATATTTGTGTAAAATAAAAAAGGATATTTAACATAGTAAAAATGACTTAAAAAGGTTGTTAAATCCGCCAAAATTAATATTATGAAGTTAGTAATTAGTAATATTTTCCAAGTTTACATTTTTATTACAATATTTCTTTACATTTTGCATATATTACTTTATAATTAAGGTGTAAAAAGTGTTATTTTAGAAAGGGAGAAAAAATTATGAAAAAATTATCACTTAAATCTTTTACTGGATTAGTTTTAGTATCTGGTATAGCTGCAGCTGGTGCATATGCTGTAGTCGCAAATGTCAATAAAAAATATGACTCTTATTTTAACGAAGTTAATAGTGAAGAGACAGTAAATTTTGCTGAAAGTGCCACTGTTGAAGAAGAACCAATAAATATTGAAGAAAACGAAGCTGTAATTGCAGCAGAAAATGAAGTTCGTGAAGTTGAAGAAATCGTTGAAAACGCAAAAAATGAAGTTAAAAAAGCTGAAGCAAAAGTGGAAGTTGCAAGTCAAAATATAGAAAAAGCTCAAACTACTAAAAAGGAAGCTCAAAAAGAAGTAAAAGTAGCTGAACAAGCAGTTCAAAAAGCAAGTGAAGCAAAAAAAGCTGCTCAAGCTGAAGTAAAAGCTGCTAAAACTACTGAAGAAAAGAAAGCTGCTCAAGCAAAAGTAAAAGCTGCTGAAGCAGAAGAAAAGAAAGCTCTTCAAGCTAAAAAAGATGCAGAAGCTAAAGTAGAAGCTGCTAAACAAGCAGAAAAAGAAGCTGAAGCAGAAAAGAAAGCTGCCGAAGAAGCTGCTAAAAAAGCTGAAGCCGAAAGACAAGCTGCTGAGGCAAGAGCTAAAGCTGCCGCTGAAGAAGCAAAAAGAATTAGAGAAGAGGAAGAAAGAAAAGCTGCTGAAGAAGCTGCAAGAAAAGCCGAAGAAGATGCTAAATTTCAAAGAATGATGGAATTAGCTAAAAAAGGTGAAGATTTAGATAGACAAAAATATGAAGCAGAAATGAAAGCTAAGGAAGAAGAAGTAGCTCAAAAAAGAGCTGAAAGATTAGCTAAAGAAAAAGAATTAGAAGAAGCAGCAGAAAAAGAAGCTCAAGAAAGAGCTGCTAGAGAATCAACAGCTGGTTTAGAAGTAAAGAAAAATGAAAGTCAAAAGACTCAAGAATCTACTTCAAAACAAACAGTATATAAGTTATCTGACCAATTAAGAGCACAAATTATTTCTACAAGTAAGACAATTACATCAAAACCAGAAGTTACGACTCAAGAATTTAGTGTTAACAATAATTTAGATAAAGAAACTCTTGAAAAATGGAGTGGCTCAGCTCTTGGAAGTGGAATTATTTGGTTTGCTCACTTTGAATGTAATACAGCTCATTGTGTCGGATTTAATGGTGGTAATAGTTTTATTAATGAAGCTCGTCGTGGTGATGTAGATAAAATTACAGTTACAGCCCCTGCTGCTAGAGATGGTTATAAATTTGTTGGATGGAGAAAAATTGACCCTACTGTATATAATCGTGATTATTTAGATGAAGCCAGTGGAAAAACAATTCATGTAACAATTTCTATTCCATCTTACGAAGCTTTATATGAATCAAGCGCCGCATAATAATTAATAATGATAAAAAAACTTCTTAGAAATGAGAAGTTTTTTCGTGGAAAGATATTAAAAAGTAAAATTGTAATTGTTTTAATAAAAATAAAAGTGTATAATAAATGTCATGAAAAGAAATGAAGTAGACAGAAGTAAATTGAGTCCCATGATGAAACAATATATGGAAATAAAAGATCAATATAAAGAAGAACTTTTATTTTTTCGCTTGGGAGATTTTTATGAATTATTTTTTGAAGATGGTATTACAGCATCAAGAGAATTAGAATTAACTCTTACTGGTAAATCAGCAGGTCTTTCAGAAAAAGTTCCAATGTGTGGGGTACCATATCATTCTGTAAAAAGTTATTTAGAAAAACTTGTAAATAAAGGTTATAGAGTTGCTATATGTGAACAACTTGAAGATCCAAAAGTTGCTAAAGATACAGTTAAAAGAGGAGTAGTAGATGTCATAAGTAAGGGAACTGTTACCGATTTTGAACTTTTAGATGAAAGAAATAATTCTTATATTGCTAGTATTTTAGAATTTAGTGATATTTTTGTAATTACTTATGCTGATATTTCTACGGGAGAATTAAATAGTTTAAGTATAGAACATAAAGAAGATGTACTTATTAGTGAGATTTTAAGTTTAGGAATAAAAGAAGTAATATTACTAGATAATTTAAATGTTAATTTAGTTAATTTATTAAAAAATAAATATGGAATAGAGGTTGTTTTTAGTAGTGAATATTATGATGAGAATTTAGAATTTTTAAATAATATTACTAATGCTAGAGCCAAAGCGGGAGTTAATCATTTATTTTATTATTTAGTAGTTAAAGAATTAAAAGATATTACCCATTTTAATGAATTAAAATTAATTGAAAAAATGGATTATTTAGAAATGGATATTCATACAGTTAGAAATTTAGAATTATTTGAAACTATTAGATTAAAAGATAGAACTTATTCATTAATTTGGTTATTAGATAAATGTAAAACTGCAATGGGATCAAGAAAATTAAAAAGTTATTTAATGCATCCTTTAAAAAATATTCAAGAATTAAATAAAAGATATGATCAAATAGAAATATTAAATAATAATTTTATTTTAAAAGATGAATTAAAAGAATTATTATATGAAATTTATGATATAGAGAGATTATGTGGTAAAGTTAATTGTGGTAATGTTAATGGTAGAGATTTATTACAACTTAAAAAAAGTTTAAAAGTTTTACCAAGAATTAAAGAAATTTTAGAAACATTAGGATTTGAAGATTATTTAGATACTCATCAAGATATTTATATGTTATTAGAAAGTGCTTTGTATGAAGAACCACCAATAGGTATAAAAGAAGGTTATTTAATTAAAGATGGTTATAATAGCGAATTAGATGAATTAAAAAGTATTAGAAGTGGTGGAAAAGATTTCTTAAGAGAATTTGAAAATAAAATTAAAAATGAAACAGGTATAAAAAATTTAAAAGTAGGATTTAATAAAGTTTTTGGTTATTTTATTGAAGTATCTAAAGGACAAGCTAAAGAAGTTAAAGAAAATTTTGGTTGGGAAAGAAGACAAACTTTAACTAGTTCAGAAAGATTTATTTCTCCAGAATTAAAAGAGAAAGAAGCATTAATTTTAAATGCTGAAGAAAAAATTATTGAATTAGAATATAATTTATTTATTGAAATAAAAAATATTATTAAAAAAGAAATATTAAAAATTAAAAAGACAGCAGATACTATTAGTAATATTGATGCCATTTTATCACTTTCTATATGTAGTGAAGAATTAAATTTAGTAAGACCTAAACTAAATAATGAAAAAAATTTAGAAATAATTGAAGGAAGACATCCAGTAGTGGAAATTGTCTCAGGAAATTCGTATGTTCCTAATGATTGTATTATGAATAATGGAAGTAGTACTCTTTTAATTACCGGTCCTAATATGAGTGGTAAATCTACATATATGCGAGAAGTTGCAATTATTATTTTAATGGCCCAAATGGGATCTTTTGTTCCAGCTAAAACAGCTAATTTACCAATAATTGATAAAATCTTTACAAGAATTGGTGCAAGTGATGATTTAGTAAGTGGTGAATCAACATTTATGGTTGAAATGAAAGAAGCTAGAAATGCTTTAGTAAATGCAACTTCAAATAGTTTAATTATTTTTGATGAGTTAGGTAGAGGTACAGCAACGTATGATGGTATAAGTCTTGCTCAAGCCATTTTAGAATATATAAATGATAATATTAAAGCATTAACTTTATTTTCAACTCATTATCATGAATTAACTAGTTTAGAGCATAAGTATAAGACAATTAAAAATGTTAGTGTATCAGCAATTGAAAATAATGGTCAAATAACATTTTTACATAAAATAAAAAATGGAGCAGTGGATAAAAGTTATGGTATTCATGTTGCAAGACTTGCTTTAATGCCTGAACCTTTATTAAAAAGAGCAGATGAAATATTAAAAGATTATGAAAGTGGTAGTAAAAAAGTTAATAAAGTAAGTAATAAAGTACAATTAAGTTTTGATTTTGAAGATAATACTCAAAAAGAAGATGAACTAACCAAAAAAATAGAAAGTATTAATCCATTAAATATGACTCCTATAGAGGCTTTAAATTATTTATATGAATTAAAAATGAGTATTAAAAAATAAGCATTAAAAACTAGTAATTTTTAATGCTTTTTGTTATAATGATTGAGTGGAGAAAAGTTATGGCAAAAACAAGAAGTGAATTAAGAGAAAAATGTATGATTATTTTATATCAATGGGATCTGTTTAAAAAAAATAATGATTTAATTGATGAAATAATTCATAATAATATAGATGTAGAAAATACTTTTGTTAAAGATATTGTTTATGGAGTTATTAATAAACAAGAAGAAATAGATGAACTTGCCAATAAGTATATGACTGATTGGAGTATTAATAGAATAGATAAAACAGGAGCAGCTATTTTAAGAATGGGAATATTTGAACTTCAATATACTGATACTCCAGAAGTAGTAGTTATTAATGAAGCAGTAGAATTAGCTAAAAAATATAGTGATGAATCAGTTCGTAAAATTATTAATGCTGTATTAGATAAGGTATCTAAAAATGAAATTGATTGATAATGATATAGATAAAATTAAAAAGTGTGGTTTTCCAAGAAATATTAGTTTAAGTTTTGGAGATTTTTATATTAAAGGTAAAAATTTACAAGTTGAATATCCTTTATTATATGGAATAAATGAAATTATAAGTTCTTATGTATTAAGAAAAATGGGATTATTAGTTCCTCATATATATTTAGTAAAGATAGATAATTATTATTATATATTGAGTGAAGATTTAGATAATTATGGTACTTATTTATCAGCAAAATCTTTAGGAATAACTACGGAAATATTTCCATCATTATATGAAATATGGTATTTATTAGAAGAAAAATTTGGAGATGTTTCAGATTTAATTATCGATATAGTAAAAATGTATTTATTTGATATATTATTTTCAAACCCTGATAGACATGATGAAAATTGGGGAGTTGTTTTTAGAGATAATGAAATGAGAGTGGCTCTTATCGATCATGAATTTATTTTAAGCGATGAATTACATGCTATTTCATCATATAATAAAGAAAAAGCTCAAGATCATTATAACAATTGGGTTGGTATGGGATTATATGATGGTGATCAAGCTAAAAAATTTGTTAAAAATGATTTACAAAATTTCTTTAAAGATTCAAGTCGAGAATTTCAAGAATTATTTACAGATTTTTTAGAAGAATGTTCTTTAGATTTTTTTGAAAGTATTATAGAAGAAATAGAAATGAAAGAAAAAGTATTAACTGAAAAAGGAGAAATCCCTTTAAAAATTTATAATAAAAAAGTATTAATTCAAGCTTATGAAGAAAGATATGAATTTGTAAATGAAATTTGGAAAGGTCTTACAGATGGAAGAAAATAGATATTTGGAAGTTAGTGAAATAAATAATTATATTAAAAGTTTATTAGATAGTAATATTTTTTTAAATAAAGTTTATTTAAGAGGAGAAATATCAAATTTTAAATGTCATACAAGAGGGCACCTTTATTTTACATTAAAAGATGATTTATCAAGAATTAATGCAGTAATGTTTCAAAGCAGTGCTAGAACTTTACAATTTACTCCTGAAGATGGAATGAAAGTTTTAGTAACGGGAAGAGTATCAGCGTATCCTACTAGTGGAAGTTATCAAATTTATGTTGAAGCAATGGAACTTGATGGTGTAGGTAATTTATATATTGAGTTTGAAAAATTAAAAGAGAAATTATATAAAGAAGGATTATTTAATAAAGAACATAAAAAAGCTATTCCTAAATATCCAGAAAAAATAGGAATAATAACAGCAGATACTGGGGCTGCCGTTAGAGATATTATGAGTACTATAAAAAGAAGGTTTCCTATGTGTCAAGCAATTCTTTTCCCAACTCTTGTTCAAGGAGAATTTGCAGCACCTAATATTGTCAAACAAATTGAACTTGCAGATACTTTTAATTTAGATTTACTGATTGTTGGAAGAGGAGGAGGTTCTATTGAAGATTTATGGGCGTTTAATGAAGAGGTGGTAGCTCGAGCAATTTATAATGCTAAAACACCAATTATTAGTGCAGTAGGACATGAACCCGATTTTACAATTGCTGATTTTGTGGCTGATTTAAGGGCACCAACTCCAACGGGAGCAGCAGAAATGGCTGTTCCAACAGTTAAAGATATTAATAATTTAATTGAACAGTATAAGATAAGATTAAATAAAAATATTAAAAATTTAGTAAATACTAAATTCATTGAACTTTATAATTTAAAAAATGCTTTTGTTTTAAAAAATCCAATGAGTTTATATGAATTAAAAGAACAAAAATTAGATAAATTACTGGATAATTTAAAAAGAAATATTCAAAATATTTTAGATAGTAAAAAACATATTTTAGAAATTAATATAAATAAAATAAAAATTATAAAACCTACAAATATTATTAATAATAATGAAATTAAATTAAAAGAAATTATTACTAATTTAAATGTTGTTATTAATAAAAAATTAGATAATATAAAACATAATTTGGATTATACAATTAATACTTTAAAACTTGTTAATCCTCTTAATATATTAAGTAATGGTTATTCATTAGTTAGAAAAAATGATCATGTCATAAAAAGTAGTAAAGATGTAAAAATAAATGATGAAATTAATATTAAATTACATGATGGTGAAATAATTGGAATAGTAAAGGAGAAGATATAATGGAAGAAAAAACATTTGAAAGTAATTTAAAAGATTTAGAATTTTTAGTGCATGAATTAGAGACTGGTAATGTACCTTTAGAAGATGCAATAAAAAAATATACAGAAGCTATGGAACTTGCTAAAAGTTGTAGTGATAAATTAAATGCTGCAACTGAGAAAGTAAATAAAATACTTGCAAGTGATGGCGAATTAAAAGATTTTGAAATTAAAGAAGAGAAATAATGTGGGCGTTTACTTAAAATAAACGCCTTTTAGATGGGAAATAAATTATAAAAAAAATAGTCTATTGAATAAAATTAAAAATTAAATTAATATTAATAATAGGAGATTTTTAAAATGAAGAAGAATAAAAAGAAAATCATTATTATTTCTATTTTAAGTGCAATATTAATTTTTGGTTGTATTACATTTATTATCTTTAATAATTTAAATAAAAAAGAAAAAGAATATAAATTAGAAATAGAAGAAATTCAAAAACAAAATGAAAGTGCTTTTAAAGAATATAGTAATAATATAGAATATATGACTAGTTGGACAAAAACTGATATGTTAAATAATTTAATTGATGAAGAAAAAATATCTAAAGATACAGAAATAGTTATTAAAATAAATGATGAAGAATTTAAAGATGAAGAATATGTATTTAATGAAGTTAAAAATATAAAAATTACTGTTATATTTAATAAATTGTATGAATATAAAGTTTATAAAAAGAAAAAAGAAATTATTACTAATGAAAAAATTTATAATTTAGATGTTATTGATAGTATTAAACCAGTTATAAGTGGTATCAGTAATAAAGAAATAACTTTAGGGGATGAAATAAATCTTTTAGAAGGAATAACTGCTTATGATGATGTTGAAGGGGAAATAGCAGTTAAAGTTAATAATGAAGTAGATTTATCTACAGTAGGAGAACATGAAGTATATGTATCTGCCACTGATAAAAATGGTAATGAAACTATTGAAAGTTTTAAAGTAACGGTTAAAGAAAAAAAGAAAGTTACTACTAGTACAAATAATAATACCACAAATAATAATAATAATAGTAATAATAATTCTAGTAGTAATTCAAATAGTAGTAATGAGTTAACTCAGCAAGAAAAAGAAAGACAAGCGAGAGTTATTGCTAAGCAAATAGCAAGTAGTATTACAGGTAATACAGATTTAGAAAAAGTTTCAAAAGCAGCTCAAATAGTAAGTGAATATTATCAAAAAGGAGTACATAAAGAAAGTGGAGTTGATTATAGAACAGCTTATGGTGTTTTTATAAAAGGTGAATCATCATGTGCTGGAACAACTAGAGCCTTAGGAATGGTTTTAGAAGAAATGGGTTATTCATGGACACATGCTAATGAAAATCAGTGGACTCATCAATGGGTAATATTATATATGGATGGACAAATTGGCTATGCTGATGGACAAATAGGCTTGGTAGGATATGGAAAACATCCAGTTGCGGAAGAGTAAGATAATACTCTTTCTTTTTTTAATTAATTATTTTATAATTTTATTAAGGAGTCTAATATGTACGCAGAAATTTTAATTGAATATCCAACTAAGAAAATTGATAAATATTTTACTTATATAGTTCCTGATACAATTAAAGAAAAGATTAAACCGGGAATGAAAGTTAAAATTCCTTTTAATACTAAAATAATAAATGGTTTTGTTATAAATATTAAAAGTAGTTATAATGAAACATATGAATTAAAAGAAATAGTTTCTTTAGTTGATGAAGAACTTATTTTAAATGATGAGTTATTAAAATTAGGTTATTTTATTAAAGATACAACTTTATGTCCATTAATTACTGCTTATCAAGCAATGTTACCTAGTTCTTTAAAAATAAAAGATAATAATACTAATTATAATTATTATAAAACTTATATTGTTTTAAATAAGAATAGAGAAGAAATAAAAAACTATTTAAATGAATATAATAAAAAAAATAAACAAACTACTATTTTAGAAGAGTTATTAGTAAATGATAAATTATTAAAAAAAGATTATTCAATAAGTGCTATAAATGCATTAGAGAAAAAAAATTTAATCAAAATAGTTAAAGAACAAGAGTATAGAATAAATAAAAGTAATAAAAAAGTATTAGTTAAACATGAATTAAATGATGAACAAACTAAAGCGTACAAAGAAATAATTGAAACAAAAAATAATACAACCTTTTTATTAGAGGGAATAACTGGTTCAGGAAAAACAGAAATTTATTTAAATTTAATAAATGATGTTTTAAAAATGAGAAAAACTGCAATTATGTTAGTACCTGAAATTAGTTTGACAATGCAAATAGTGGAAAGATTTTATGATTGGTTTGGTTCAAATGTTGCTATTTTTCATAGTGCTTTATCTAATGGAGAAAAATATGATGAATATTTAAAGATATTAAGAGAGGAAGTAAGTGTTGTAGTAGGAACTCGTTCTGCTATTTTTACTCCTTTAAAAAATATTGGAATAATTATTATTGATGAAGAACATAGTGATACATATAAACAAGATAATATGCCAAGATATAATGCAATAGAGGTAGCTAAAGAAAGATGTAAATATCATAATGCTCCTTTAGTACTAGGAAGTGCAACACCAACACTGGAAAGTAAAGCAAGAGCAGAAAAGGGAGTATATAAACATTTATTTTTAACGAAAAGGGCAGGAGAAGGAACTCTTCCTACAGTTAAAATTATTGATATGGTAAAAGAAATTAAAAAAGGTAATTTTATTTTTAGTGAAGAATTAATTAATGGAATAAATAAATGTTTATCAAATAATGAACAAGTTATAATTCTTCTTAATAGAAGAGGGTATTCTACAACCATTAATTGTTCTAATTGTGGTTATACTTATAAATGTCCCAATTGTGATATCACTTTAACTTATCATAAAACTACTAATAATTTAAGATGTCATTATTGTGGTTATAATAAAAAATGTGATGATGTTTGTCCTAATTGTCAAGAAGATGCATTAAACTATTTAGGATTAGGTACAGAAAAAGTTGAAATAGAATTAAAAAAATTATTTAATAGTGCTAGAATAATTCGAATGGATCAAGATACTACTTCTAAAAAAGGAGCTCATGAAAAAATAATTGAAACTTTTAAAAATAGAGAATATGATATTTTATTAGGAACTCAAATGATTAGTAAAGGACTAGATTTTCCTTATGTAACTTTAGTGGGCATTATAAATGCTGATAACTCATTAAATATGCCTGATTTTCGTAGTAATGAAAAAACTTTTTCACTTTTATATCAAGCTAGTGGTCGTGCTGGAAGAAGTAATTTAAAAGGAAATGTTATTATTCAAACATTTAATCCTGATAACTATGTATTAAATTGTGTTAAAAATAATGATTTTAAAAGTTTTTATAAATATGAAATGAATATTAGAAGAATTTTAAAATATCCACCATATTATTTTTTAGTAGGACTTAAAATAATTTCTAAAGATTATAAAGTAGCATTAGAAAATGCTACTAAGATATGTAATTATTTAAAAAATAATATTGATGAATCTTCAATTATTTTGGGGCCAACTACTGCTAATCTATTTAAATTTAATAATAATTATCGTTTTCAAATAGTTATTAAATATCGTTTTGATCAAAAATTAAAAAATGCTTTAAGAGATTTAGATAATATTTATTTAAATGAAAATAATGTATTTTTAGAAATTGATATGGAACCATTACATATTTAAAGTACAGACAAAATATAAACTTTTTCATATTTTATGAGTAGAGGTGATTACTAATGAAAAATAGTAATTATAAAAAAGCTTATGACTATGTAATGAATAATTCTAAAAAATTACAATGTTGTCCTTGTTATGTAGTAGGCCCTACGGGCCCTACAGGTCCTGCTGGACCAATTACTTTAACTATCAGTGATACTGTAGAAGTACCCCCTGGAACACCAGCATCAGTAATAAATGAAGGAACCAATCAAGATGTTATTTTACGTTTTATGATTCCTCAAGGAGTTCCTGGCCCGGAGGGTTTACCCGGTCAAGATGGTATCCCGGGTGTAACTGGTCCTATAGGTCCAGTGGGTCCAACTGGTCCAGAAGGTCCAACCGGTCCTTCTCCTGTTATAGTTATTGGTAGTGTAACTGTAAGTGATGATGATTCTACTGCAAGTGTTGTAGATACTGGTAGTGGTGATGAACATATATTAAATTTTGTTATTCCTAAAGGAAATGAAGGATTGACAGGACCAACGGGTCCAACAGGCCCTGCCGGAACAAGTGTAACTATACTTGGTTCATATGATAGCTATGAAGATTTAAGTAATGCTCACCCAAAAGGAAATAGTGGAGATAGTTATTTAGTAGGAGATAATTTATATGTATGGTCTGATAATGAAAATGATTGGAAAGATGTAGGAGTTATAAGAGGGCCACAAGGTATACCAGGTCCTCAAGGAGCAGAAGGCCCTCAAGGTTTACCAGGGATGCAAGGTCCTCAAGGAATTGAAGGCCCACAAGGACCACAAGGAGAACAAGGGGAAATGGGGCCAACTCATACCATTAAAAGTGAAAGTATGAATATCTTTATGTATAGGAAAGGATGGGAAATAAATGAATCAAGATAAAATGCATTTAATCAACAAAATATTTAATAATGAGACAATTAGAACTGTATGGGATAAAGAAAATGAAAAATATTATATTAGTGTAGTTGATATTGTTGGTGTTTTAGCAGATAGTAAAGAACCTAGAAAATATTGGAATTGGTTGAAAAATAAGTTATTAAAAGAAGAAAATTTTGAAACGTCTAGTATTACTAGACAGTTGAAATTGAAAGCGAATGATGGTAAATATCGTTTAACTGATGTTTGTGATATTGAAAATATGTTTAGAATAATTGAATCAATTCCAAGTAAAAATGTAGAACCAATTAAGAAATGGTTAGCAAAATTAGGTAGTGAAAGAATTGATGAAGTATTTGATCCATCAATCGCAGCACAAAGATCGATTGATTTATATAGAGCAAAAGGTTATGAAGAAAAATGGATTACTAAAAGAATACAAAGTATTCAAGATAGAAAAGAACTTACTGATGTATGGAAAGAAAATGGTATTACTGAAAATAAAGAATTTGCTATATTAACTAATGAGATATATAAAACTTGGTCGGGAATGACTGCTAAAGAATATAAAGAGTATAAAGGTCTTCGTAAAGAGTCGCTTCGAGATAACATGGATAATATAGAGGTATCTTTAACTGACATAAGTGAAGAAGTAACAAAAAGATTAGCAAAGAAAACGAAACCTCAAGGATTAAAAGAAAATATAAAAGTTGCTCATGCAGGTGGACAAGTTGCAAAAAATACAAGAGTTGAAATTGAAAATCTACTTGGAGAATCAGTTGTTACTAATCAAAACAAATTGAATTATCAATATAAGGATGAGAAAGAAAAAATAGAAAACAAATAAATTATTGGCATAAGTTTAAATAGGTGAGCTTATGAAAATAACGAGTATATTTGATGAAAAAGGTAAAACTTTACAAGAGATTATGGAACAATTTTTAATTTTATTTTATAACGAAAATATTACAAATAATAATCAAAAGGAATAATATTATGAATGCTAATGAAACATACAAAGTTGGTATATATTTAAGATTATCCCGTGATGATGAGAAAGATGATGAAAGTCAAAGTATAACGAACCAAAGAGATTATATAATGAATTATATTATACATAATAATTTAGTACTTGTTGATGAGTATATTGATGATGGTGTAAGTGGTACAGAGTTTGATAGAAATGGTTGGAATAGATTAATTGAAGATATTGAAAATGGTCGCATAAATATGGTTATTACAAAAGATACAAGTCGTTTAGGTCGTAATATATCACAAAGTTTATATTATTCAACTGAATATTTTCAAGAAAAAAATGTTAGATATATTGCCCTAACTGATGGAATAGATACGTTTGATAAATCACAAAATACTGATATGTTAATGTTTAAAGCATTTTATAATGAAATGTATGTAAAAGATATATCTACTAAAATTAAAGCAACTTTAAACTCTCAAAAAAGAAATGGCAAATTTATGGGTGGTATAGCACCTTATGGTTATGATAGAAACATATCATTTGATAAGCACGAACTTATTATAAATGAAGAACAAGCAGCCATAGTTAAAAGAATATATGATCTATTTATGGAAGGTATGGGAGTTAAAAAAATTGCTAACTTACTAACTGATGAAAATGTACCTATACCAAGCATCCAAAAAAATCTTAATCGAGGTATTAAATCAAGTGTATATGGAGTATGGCAAGAAACAACTATTGCTGATATACTTACAAATCCTACTTATAAGGGAGATTTAACACAATGTCGTGAGTATAAAGTTAGCTATAAATCAAAGAAAAGAAGAAAAAATGATAGAAAAAATTGGATAATTGCAAAAGGAGCTTGCCCTGCTATTATTAGTGAAGATGTTTTTAATATCGTTCAAGATATGTATTCTAAAAATAAAAATAGAGCTACTAACTCACTAGAATATCTTTTAAGGGGTTTTCTAGTATGTAAAGAGTGTGGGCATACTATTTCAATAGGTCAAGCAAAATGGTCTTGTAATGGAGTTAAGAAAATAAAAAATATTTGTTATTGTAATTTTTGGAAAAAGTTTTCAAAATATGATGTATGTACACCTCATAAAATTGATTATAATGAGTTAGAAAATGAAATATTAAAAGATATTAAAAAGAAATGTAAAGATTATTTAAAGATAAGTAATTTTGAAGAACTACTTAAAAATAATGATAAAATGAATAAGATACAATTAAATTTAGAAAAACAACTAACTAAAACTAAAAATGATATAAAAGAGCATACAATTTTTGTTGATGAACTATATAAAGATAAGTTAAAAGGTTTAATAGATGAAGAAATGTTTAAAAGACAATATAATAATATTAGAGCTGAAACATTAAATTTAAAGGAAAAAGCAAATGAGATTAAAAGAGAGTTAAACATAATTAAAAATAAGATAGCTAATAAAGATAATATGAGATATAAAAGTATAATTAAAGAATTTTTATCTTTAAATAATCCTAGTAAAAAACTTTTATCATCATTAATTGACAAAATAGTGATAGATGAAGAGAAAAATGTTAATATATATTATAAAATAAAACCATTATATTAAAAAAAGGTTAAAAAAAGTTTACACTTTCACTTATAGGGGTATGAACAGGACCAACCGGTCCAGAAATTATTAAAACTTCTTATTTAGTAACTTTTAATCAAAATTATCCGGAAGAAGGTTATGAAATTTCCCCTAATAGTAGAATACCTATTTTAAGAAAAGAATTAGAAACAAGTAATTTAATTACTTTAAACGGTGATGGTACTATTCAATTTAATGAAATAGGATATTATAGATTAACTTTTATGGTAAGTGCTTATAAACAAACTAGTGGTCAATTTGATTCTAAAACTGATATAGTATCAGTAGGTTTTAGACAAGTAGGAACAGATTTAATATATATTGGAGATAGCAAGTTCAGTACTAATAATATTCCTGTATCATTAAATGGAGATGGAGTTCTTTCTATTAATAATTTAAGTAATCAATATGAACTTGCTAATATCTCTAAAGAAACAATGTATTTAAAAACACCTTTTATTGTAGATTTAGATACTAATTCTTACTTTTCTAATCAAACAGTTAGATTAGTTATTCAATATCTTGGTGATAAAAAAGCAGATTCTGTTTCGTAAATATAGGGAGGCTTAAAGCCTCCTTTAAAAAATTAATTTAATTATAGTTAGTGAAAAGTTAAACTTTATTTGTGAAAACATATAATATATAGTATAATTGAAATATATATAAAGTAGAAAGGGTACTTTTTATGAAACAAAAAAAAGAGCAGTTTTTATGGGAACATTTTTATACAGATAAAGAATTAAAATTAAATATATCGGATTTATCAATATATAACTATATGGTACAACATACTAAAAAATATTCTCATGAATATGCTTTAAATTATTTTGGTAGAAAAATTACTTATAAAGTTTTTTTAGATTATATTGATAAATGTGCTAAAAGTTTAAAAGCTTTAGGAGTTAGAGAAAAAGATGTTGTTACTATTTGTATGCCAAATACTCCTGAAGCGGTTATATCTTTTTTTGCCATTAATAAAATTGGAGCAATTGCCAATATGGTCCATCCTTTATCAGCAGAAGAAGAAATTAAAGATTATTTAGTAAAAACAAATAGTACTTTATTAATTGCCTTAAATCAATGTTACTCTAAAATAAAAAATATTATTAAAGAAACAAAGATATATCGAGTAGTTATATGTAGTCCTTCGGACTCTATGCCAGTTTTTTTAAATACTGCTTATAATTTAACTTTAGGAAGAAAAGAAGAAAAACCAGTTAATAATAGTATGTATTTATTTTGGAAAGAATTTATAAAACTTGGTAATAATTATGAAGAAAAAACAGAAGCTTTAGTAAATAAAGATGATATAGCAGTTATTTTACACAGTGGTGGTACAACAGGTATTCCTAAAAGTATTGTTTTATCAAATAAATGTATAACTGCAGTTAATGAACAAGCTAAAGTATTTTTTGATTATGTAAGTGTTGGAGATTCTAGTTTATTAGTTTTACCATTATTTCATTGCTTTGGATTAGTAGTAGGAATGTTTATTCCTTTATGTAAAGGAGCAGAAATTATTTTAATTCCTCAATTTAATGCTAAAAGATTTGATAAATTATTAGTAAAATATAAACCTAATTTTTTATTAGCAGTGCCTACTTTACTTGAAGCAATTATTCGAAACGAACACATGAAAGATGTAGATTTATCTAATTTGAAAATCATTATTTGTGGAGGAGATTCTTTATCAGAACAAAAAAATAAAGAAATAAATGCATATTTAAAAGATCATAATAGTTCTGGAAAAGTTATTCAAGGATATGGAATGACTGAAACAACTGGGCCTGTAACATTTGGAACTAAAGGTAGTGATAAACCAGGAAGTATTGGAATACCTCTTCCAGGAAATATTATTAAAATTTGTGATCCAAAAACAAAAAAAGAACTTAAAGTTAATGAAATTGGTGAAATATGTATTCATAGTGTTGTTGTTATGGAAAAATATTTAAATGATGAAAAATCTACTAAAGAAGTATTAGTAGAACATGATGATGGTCTTAAATATATTCATACTGGTGATTTAGGATATATGGATGAAGATGGAGTAATATTTTATGTTCAAAGAATTAAAAGAATTATTATTTCATCTGGTTATAATATTTATCCTCAATATGTAGAAAATGTTTTAAAAGATTGTAAATATATTAAAGATGCTTGTGTAGTAGGAGTACCTCATCCTTATAAAAAAGAAATAGCTAAAGCTTTTATAATTTTAGAAGATGGGGTTGAAGAAAGTTTTACAGTTAAAAAACATATTATGGATTATGCTGAAAAAAATTTAGCTCACTATATGATACCTAAAGCTTATATTTTTAAAAAAGATTTTCCTAGAACTAAAATGGCTAAAGTAGATTATAAAGCATTACAACAAGAATTAATGAATAATAATAATTAGGTTTTTGAAAAAGAACCTTTTTTAATAGTATAATAAATTATTTTATGTTATATTATTTATAGGTGATAATGTGTTTTTATATATATTTTTAATATTATTATGTATTTATATTATTTATATTACATTTAAATCATATCAAAAAAATGAATTTAAAATGTTTTGGTATAATTTTTTAAAGATGCCTTTAGGTTTAATATTTAAATTTTATTATCCTTTTAAAGTAGCAAATAAAAAATATGCTGAAGTAGATGGGCCCGTTCTTTTTTGTGGTAATCATATTCATCTAATGGATCAATGTTTAGCTATTCTTTCTTCAAAAAGACCAATTCATTATATGGCTAAAATAGAATATTTTCAAAATCCTAAAACAAGTTGGTTTTTTAATTTAGTTGGATGTATACCAGTTAATCGACAAATACATGATGATAATGCTAAAAAAGAGGCATATAATGTATTAGAAAAAAATTTAGCTTTAGGACTTTTTCCTGAAGGAACTAGAAATAAAACTAAAGAATTATTGCAACCATTTAAATTTGGAGCAGTATCTATGGCGAAGAAAACAAATGCAACAATTATTCCTTTTGCAATTACAGGAACATATAAATTTAGAACTAATAATTTAAAAATTACTTATGGAAAACCTTTTAAAGTTGGTGATTTATCTTTAGAAGATGCTAATGAAAAATTATATAATATTATTTTAAATATGATAAAGGATGAAAAAAATGGAAAATAAAATTTATTTAAAAGATTTAATTACAAAGTGTAATGGTATTTTAGTTCAAGGAAATTTGGATACTGTTTTAAGTGATTTTTCTAAAGATACTAGAACTATTAATAAAAATGATATTTATATTGGTATTAAAGGAGAAAAAATAGATGGTAGTATTTTTTATGAAGAAGCTTTAAAAAAGGGAGCAAATGGTTGTATTTTAAATAAAGATGTACAACTAAAAGAAGACATTTTAAAAAAATATGATAATGCTTTTATTGTTTTAGTAGATAGTACGATTACAGCTCTTCAAGAACTTGCAACATATAAAAGAAGTTTATATGATATACCTGTTATAGGTATTACAGGAAGTGTAGGTAAAACAAGTACTAAAGATATTGTAGCAAGTATTATGTCAAAAAAATTTAATGTTTTAAAAACAGAAGGTAATTATAATAATCATATAGGTCTTCCTTTAACAATATTAAAATTAAAAAATCATGATGCTTTAGTAGTAGAAATGGGTATGAATAATTTAGGGGAAATTAGTTTACTTTCTAAAATAGCTAAACCTACTATTAGTATTATTACCAATGTAGGTACTGCTCATATAGGAATTCTTAAATCAAGAGAAAATATTTTAAAAGCTAAATTAGAAATTCTTGATGGTATGACTAAAAATAGTCCAATTATAATTAATAATGATAATGATTTATTACATAAATGGTATATAGAAAATAAAAATAATTATAATATTATTACTTATGGAATAGAAAATAAAAGTGATTATAATGCCACTAATATAAATTTAGAAGAATTAAAAAGTACATTTGAATTAAATATTAAAAATAATAATACTAAATTTGAAATAAATATTCCTGGTGAACATTTTATTTTAAATAGTTTATGTGCTATTAGTGTGGGAGATTATTTTTCTATTCCAATTGAAGAATTAAAAAATGGTCTTAAAAATTTTGAATTAACTAAAAGAAGAATGGAAATTGAAAATATTAAAAATATAACAATTATTAATGATTGCTATAATGCTAATTTAGATTCTATGAAAGGTGCTATTAAATATTTAGGTACTTTAAATACTAGAAAGATTGCTATTCTTGGTGATATGTTAGAATTGGGATCATTTAGTGAAGAGTTACATCGTTTAGTAGGACAAGAATTAATTCAAAATAAAATAGATATTATTTTTTTAGTGGGTAATGAAGTAAAATATATAGAAGATGAATGTTTAAAACATGGATTTAATAAAAATAATATTTATTTATTTAAAAATAATAAAGATGCTTTAGAAAAAATTTTAGATTTAATAAAAGAAAAAGATACTTTATTAATTAAAGCATCTTATAGTATGAATTTTATTGATATTTATAATGGATTAAAAGAAAAAATTTAACTACTAATTTTTTCTTTTTTGTCTTCTTTAGTATAATCTTTTAATCCTAATATATAATCAGAAGAAACGTCTAAATATTCACAAATTTTAGGTAAATATGTAACTGGCATAATATTTACACCATTTTCATATCGAGCATATTGTTGTTGTTTTATCCCTAAATATGTTGCAAGTTCTTTTTGTGTAACATTTTTACAGTTTCTAATCCACTGTATTTTTTCATTATAATACATCTCTACCACCAATTAAACTAATATCATTTTTTTTAAAATAAATATATTCATTTAAACTATTTTGTTGTAAAAATTCGGAATAATCAACATAAATTAGGAGGATGATAAAAAATTTTTACATAAGTTAACGGGAGATATGTCAATAGATTAGACAGATAAAAGAGGGGGGAATTTAGAAAAATAATCAAATTCAAACTGTTCGGGAGAAGAATACCCGATAGAAGAATGAATTCTTTTAGGATTATAAAACCCCTCAATATACTCAAAAACAGCCCTTTTAACATCATTTAAGGTTTTAAATTTTTGATTGTAAAGCCATTCTTTTTTTAAAGAAGCATGAAAAGATTCTTGAACAGCATTTTCATCACAAGAATGATTTAAAGAAGTATAACTGAAAAGACAATGATGAGAAAGAACTAAATTTCTAAAAGCCTTAGAACGATATTGAGAACCCTTGTCAGAGTGAATGATAACATTACAAGGAAAATTACGATTCTCAAAGGCAGAATTAAGAGTTTTGATAACAAGTTCCTTTTTCATATTATGTCCAACATTCCAAGCAATGACTTTACGAGAAAAAAGATCAATAATGGAAGAAAGATAAACCCAACCATCAAGAGAAGTTTTAATGTAGGTAATATCAGTAACCCAAACTTGGTTAGGATGGGAGATATTCAAACCTTTAATAAGATTAATAATTAAAGATTTTTCCTTATCAGACATAGAATTTTTCTTTTTAGGGAAACAAGAAGCAACAATGCTCTTAATATCTAAAATATGCATATATTTAGAAACCGTTTTAATCGAAACATTAATACCTTCTTTGTTAAGGGTTTTAGTAATTTTAGGAGCGCCATAGATACACTTGGAACCATAATAAATATCTAAAATTCTAGAAATTAAATAGACTTTTTTAGAAAAATTAACATCAGAAGAATAATAGAAATAATGATAAAAAGAAGAACGAGAAACATGTAAGACTTTACATAAAAGAGAAATAGAATAAGTATCAGAATAACGCATAATGAAGTTATAAATATCTACTTTTCCTTGGCAAAGAAGGTAACGGCTTTTTTTAATATATCATTGGTTTCTTTAAGTTTTTTGTTTTCTTTTTCCAGAAGAGCAATACGTTCTTGAGGAGAGACATAATCAGGATCAAAGCAATGATTATCTTTATTAAAAGCAGTAATCCAATTTTCAACGGTTTTAAGAGGAATAAAAAATTCGTTAGCAGTTTTAATAGTAGAATTACCTTGAACACAAATAAGTTCGCAAATCATTTTTTTAAAATCACGAGAATAAGTTTTAGCCAAAAAAATCACATCCTTTCAAAAATTTATTCCAATTTCCTTCTTGACAACAGGGACCGAGTTTCAAATACTTGACGCTTCGCTGGCCAAACAGAAAAAAACTGTTTGGCAAAATTATTGCGTATTTGAAACTACCTATTGTCAAGAAGTTTTCTCGGCATAAAAACAAAAATATAATAACATAACAACTAGGAAATGACACCCCCTTTCATAGTTGTCCAATAAAAAGTGTAAATCTCATATAAACTTGTAAAATAAAATAAATCAAAAAAAGAAAAAAATTGAAAAATAATTTGACTTGAAAAAACAAAAAGTA
>CANQAK010000017.1 GCA_947589495.1 uncultured Bacilli bacterium
GAGTAAATATAGAAGTAGATAAGAAGAATGAGAAGTATTTAAAAAATATTTTAGAAGAAAGTAATTTAAAGTAAATAGATAGTAGTAACTATGTTAGTGTACTTAGTGTACACTTTTTTAGTAAAAAAAAATAAATTTTAAAAAAATTAGCAGTCATATCTTGACAAGTGCTAATCATATGATTATAATGTAATTAGCATTTCAAATTGAGGAGTGCTAATTTGGTGGTGGTGCCGTGTTAATGGATGATAGAAAGAAAACATTGTTAAAAGAAATAGTAGAGAATTATGTTAAGACTGTTAAACCAGTTGGAAGTAATTCTTTATGTAAGAAGTTAAAATGTTCTAGTGCTACAATTAGAAATGAGATGGCTATTTTAGAAAGTTTAGGTTATATTGAAAAGAATCACATTTCTAGTGGTAGAATTCCCAGTGAAAAAGGTTATCGTTATTATGTAGAAAATTTAATGGAACCTAAAGATTTAACTGGAGAAGATATGTTAAAACTTCAAACAATATTTTCTAATAATGAATTACAAGTAAGTGATGCAGTTACTAAATGCTTAGAAATTATTAGTGATTTAACTAATTATACATCAGTAGTTTTAGGTAAAAGTAGTTATGATAATTTACTTAAACAAATTAATATTATTGCTTTAGATAATCATAAGATTATAGCGGTAGTATGTACTAATAAAGGAATTGTTGAAAATAAACAGTTTGTAGTACCTATTGATACTGATATTGATGAAATAGTTAAAACAGGAGAAATGATTAATAAAATGTTAATTGGTACTCCAATTAATAAAGTATCAGAAAAATTGGAATTTGAAATAAAACCAATTATTGCTAAAAAATTAAAAGATTATGAAACTGTATATAATATTTTCTATGATGCATTTAATAATTTTCTCTTACACAATACCAATATCCATGTATCAGGTAGAGTTAATTTATTAAAAGAACCAGAATATGATAATACGGAAGATATTAAAAGAATTGCTTCAAAATTAGAAGATGAATCGATTAAAGAAATGGTTAACAGTATTGATGGTAATGAAAATTTACAAATATATATTGGTAAAGATTCTAATTTTGATGATAATGTAACCGTTATTAAAAAGAAATATAAATCTGGTGGAGAAGAAGGAACAATTGCTATTATTGGTCCAAAGAGAATGGAATATGAAAGAGTTGTTTCACTTCTTAATTATATGGTAGATAAGATAGAGGGAAAAGATGAACAATAAAGAAGAAATAAAAAATGAAAATGTTAGTGAAAACACTGAAAAAGAAGTAAAAAAAGAACATAAAGAAAAAAAAGAGAATAAAAAGGTTAATAAAGAAATTGAAAAATTGCAAAGTGAAAAACAAGAACTTAATAATAAATTATTAAGAGTTGTTGCAGAAATGCAAAATATGAAAAAACGTTATGAAGATGAAATTGCAAGAATATATAAATACGAAGGTGAAGCTTTTATTAAAAAGATATTGACTGTTTTAGATAATTTTGAAAGAGCAATCAATATGGATGATGATAATTTAGAAGATGAAGTTTCCAAATTTTTAAGTGGATTTAAATTAATCTATTGTGATATTAAAAATACTTTAGATAATATGGAAGTAAAAGAAATAGATTGTTTAAATAAACCTTTTTCTCCAGTAGAAATGGAAGCAGTACTTACCGAAAAAATTGAAGGAAAAGAAGCAGGGGTTGTTACTGAAGTGATGCAAAAAGGTTATATGTATAAAGATAAAGTTATAAGACCAGCGATGGTTAAAGTAAGTGAATAATACTTAATAAGAAAGGATGATTAATAATGAGTAAAATTATAGGTATTGACTTAGGTACAACAAATAGTTGTGTATCTGTATTAGAAGGTGGAGAACCAAAGGTTATTCCAAATAGTGAAGGAAACCGTACAACTCCATCAGTAGTAGCCTTTAAAGGCGATGATGAATTAGTTGGAGAAACTGCAAAAAGACAAGCAGTCACTAATGTTAAAAATACTATTTCATCAATTAAAAGAAAAATGGGAACTAGTGAGAAAGTAGAAGCTAATGGTAAGAAATATACACCAGAAGAAATTAGTGCTAAAATACTTTCTAAACTTAAAAGAGATGCTGAAAGTTATTTAGGCGAAAAAGTTACAAAAGCAGTTATTACTGTTCCAGCATACTTTAATGATGCTGAAAGACAAGCTACTAAAAATGCTGGTAAAATAGCTGGTTTAGAAGTAGAAAGAATTATCAATGAACCAACTGCTGCAGCACTAGCTTATGGACTTGATAAACAAGATAAATTACAAACTATCTTAGTTTATGACTTAGGTGGAGGTACATTCGATGTATCAATACTAGAACTTGGTGATGGTGTATTTGAAGTTAAAGCTACAAGTGGTAATAACCGTTTAGGTGGCGATGACTTTGATGCGAGAATTAGTGATTATTTAGTAAGTGAATTTAAAAAAGAAAATGGCGTTGATTTATCTAAAGATAAAATGGCAATGCAAAGAATTAAAGATGCAGCTGAAAAAGCTAAAAAAGATTTATCTGGTATGACAACTGCTCAAATTTCACTTCCATTTATAGCTCAAAGTGATGAAGGGCCACTTCACATGGAAATGAGCCTATCAAAAGCTAAATTTGAAGATTTATGTCGTGATTTATTTGACTCAACACTTGAACCAGTTAGAAAAGCTTTAAAAGATGCAAAATTATCTAATAAAGATATCGATAAAGTAATTTTAGTTGGTGGTTCAACTCGTATTCCTTATATTCAAGAATTAGTTAAAAAAGAATTAGGACAAGAACCAAATAAAGGAGTTAACCCAGATGAAGTTGTTGCAATGGGTGCAGCTATTCAAGGTGGAGTTTTAACTGGTGAAGTTGATGATATTGTTCTTCTTGATGTAACACCTCTTTCACTTGGTATTGAAACTCTTGGTAATGTAATGACTGTTTTAATTCCAAGAAATACAACAATTCCAACAAGTAAGAGTCAAGTATTCAGTACTGCTGTAGATAATCAACCTGCTGTAGATATTCATGTATTACAAGGAGAAAGACCTATGGCTACTGATAATAAAACTTTAGGAAATTTTCAACTTACTAACTTACCTCCAGCAAAAAGAGGAGTTCCACAAATCGAAGTTACATTTGATATTGATGCTAATGGTATCGTTAATGTTAAAGCCAAAGATTTAGGAACTGGTAAAGAACAATCAATTACTATCACATCAAGTACAAACCTTTCTGATGATGAAATTGATAAGATGGTTAAAGAAGCTGAAGCTAATAAAGAAGCAGATGAAAAGAAAAAAGAAGAAGCAGAAGTAAGAAATAATGCTGATTCAATGATTTTCCAAACTGAAAAAGCTTTAGAAGATCTTGGTGATAAAGTTGATGCTTCTGATAAAGAAAAAGCAGAAGAATTAGTTAAAGAATTAAAGAAAGAATTAGAAGGTTCTGATATTGATAAGATTAAAGAAAAAACTGAAGAACTTTCAAAAACAGCTATGGATTTAGCAGCTAAAGTATATCAAAATGTAAATCCAAATAATAATAATTCAGAAACAGAAACAACTACTGAAAAGAAAGATGATTCTGTAGAAGAAGCAACATTTGAAGAAAAATAATTATTAAGGCTCTATTAATAGAGCCTAACTTTTAGTTAGAAAGGTGTTTATGGCAAAAAGAAGAAAAGAATTTGATAGTAAATATAAATGGAATGTAAAAGATTTATTTGAAAGTGATGAAGAGGCTTTAAAAGCTCTAAAAAATATTGAAGAAAGATTACCAGAATTTAGAGCTTTTAAAGGCCATATTCTTGAAAGTGCACACACATTAAAAAATCTTTTAGAATTAGATACAGAAATAAGTATTACTTTAGAAAGATTATATATCTATGGTCATATTAATAATGATGCAGATACTTTAGATATTGAAAAACAAGAATTATTTGGAAAAATAAAAAATGTTTATGTTTTATATTGTAGTGAAACATCATTTATTGTACCAGAATTATTACAAAGTGATTATGAAGTAATTGAAAAATATATTAATGAATTAGATGATTTAAAAAGTTATGAAAGAAGTTTAAAAGAAATTTTTAGAGGGAAAAAGCATGTCTTAAAAAGTGAAGTAGAAGAAGCTTTATCTTATTATGGAAAATTAATGGATGCTCCTGATGAAATTATGTCTTCTTTAAGTGATAGTGATTTTAAATTTGATGATATCATTGTTGATGGTAAAAAAGAAGAATTAACAGAAAGTAATTTTTCAATATATATAAGACATCCTGAACAAAGTGTTAGAAAAATGGCTTTTTTATCTTTGTATAAAACATATAAAAATTTTAAATATACCATAGCTACTATTCTTAAACATGAAGTAGATATGCATGTAGTAAATGCTAGATTAAGAGGATACCCTACATCTTTAGAAGCATCTTTATTTCATAATGAAATAGATAAAAGTGTTTATACTAATCTTTGTGATGCTGTACATCAAAATTTAGATGTTTTATATAAATATTTTGCTTTAAAGAAAAAAAGTTTAAATTTAAAAGAAATGCATATATATGATACTTATGCTTCATTATTTGATAGTGAAAATTTAGAATATACTTTTGAAGAAGCCAAGGATTTAGTATTAAAAATAGTTGCTCCTTTAGGGGCTCAATACCAAAATAATTTAAAAAAAGCATTTAATGAAGGATGGATTGATTCATGTAACAATGAAGGTAAACGAGGTGGAGCTTATTGTACTGCTTGTTATAGTGTTCATCCCTATGTTTTATTAAGTTTTGAAGGAAAATTAAATGATGTATCAACACTTGCTCATGAATTAGGTCATGCTATGCATTATTATTATGCTTGTCAAGAACAATCATTCCAAGATTATGGATATAGTATTTTTGTAGCAGAAGTAGCTAGTCAAGTAAATGAAATTTTATTATGTCGTTACTTACTAGATCATTCTACTAAAAAAAGTGAAAAATTAAATATTATTGATGATTTATTACAAAAATATAAATCCACTATCTTTAGACAAACTATGTTTGCTGAATTTGAATTATATATTCATGATTATGCTGAAAAAGGTGGTATATTAACTAGCCAAAATATGTGCGATAAATATTATGAATTAAATAAATTATATTTTGGAGATAATGTAATAATAGATGATGATATAAGATATGAATGGGAAAGAATTCCTCATTTCTATATGAATTTCTATGTTTATCAATATGCTACTGGTTTTGCTGCCGCCGTAAATATTGCTAATAAGATTTATGAGGGTGATGAAGAAACTAGAAAAAATTATTTAGAATTTTTAAAGTTAGGTGCAACTAAAAATCCAATTGAATCACTAAAAGTTGCAGGACAAGATTTAACTAAAAATGATACATTAACAGATGCTATTAAATTTATGAATAAGTTAATTGAAGAATACGAAGAACTTGAAGGAAGTGAATAGAAGTGGCAAGTAAAAAAGATTATTATGAAATATTGGGAGTTAATAAAAATGCTACCGATGAAGAAATAAAAAGAGCGTTTCGTCTTAAAGCTAAAAAATATCATCCAGATATAAATAAAGAACCGGGAGCTGAAGAAAAATTTAAAGAAATCGGCGAAGCTTATTCTGTTTTATCTGATAAAAATAAAAGAGCTCAATACGATCAATTTGGTCATGAAGCATTTACTGCTGGAGCATCTAATAACCCTGGTTTTGATATGGGTGATATTAATTTAGATGATATTTTATCTGATTTATTTGGTGGAGGCTTTGGAGGATTTTCTTCAGCTTTCTCAGGTTTTGGTAGAAAAAGTAGTAAAACTCATGCCCGTCGTGGTGATGATTTATTAATGCATATTAAAATTAGCTTTGAAGAAGCCGTTAATGGTTGTAAAAAAGATATCAAAGTTAATGTAAATGAAAAATGTAGCGAATGTAATGGTAAAGGTGGTTTTGGTGAAGAACTATGCCGTACTTGTGGAGGCTCTGGAGTAATCAAAGAAGAACAAAGAACTCTATTTGGAATTATGCAAACGCAAAAAACATGTCCAAGATGTGAAGGTAGTGGTAGAAGTTTTAAAGAAGTATGTCATGCTTGTGGTGGAGATGGAATAGTTTCTAAAAGTAAAACTTTAACTATTAATGTCCCAGCAGGAATTGATACTGGTAATCAACTACGTTTAAGTGGTAAAGGTGGTGCTGGTATTAATGGTGGTGCTAATGGAGATATTTATTTAGAATTTGAAGTTGAGGAACATAAATATTTTGAAAGACATGATGATGATATTTACTTAGAAGTACCAATTACTATTACTGATGCTATTTTAGGATGTAAAAAAGAAATACCAACGCTTACTGGTAATGGTTATATTGAAATTAAACCAGGGACTCAAAATTATACAAAATTAAAACTAAAAGGAAAAGGTATTAAAGGTGTCAATAGTAAAACTTACGGAGACATGTATGTAGTTGTCAATGTTATTATTCCAACTAAGTTAAGTAAAAAACAAAAAGATCTATTACAAGAACTAGATGAAACTGATTTAGAAAATGAAGCAGAATTTAAAGAATTTAAAAAATCTCTAAAATAAGAGTGTTAAATTCTTTTTTTTAAAGAAAAATTAAATGTAAAATTGACATTATTTGTCTATTTATATATAATGTTAGTATAAGGATGATGTTTCATGAAACAACCAATATTAGTAAAATTGAAAATGAAATTTATATATAAAGCATTTTTATGGTTAGTGGCTATTTTAGTTGTTTTAACAAGCTCCATTGGAATTATGTATATGTTTTATGAAAAAGTTATTGATTACGATGGTAATATTGAAGTTAATGGAGCATTATCAATAAATTATATAGATGGTAAAAAATTTGAATTAGAAGGAGTTAATAAAGAAGTAATTGAATTTTCTGTATCTAATAGTAGTGATATAACAACATATTATAATTTAGCATTTATAAAAGTTAGAGGTAGTGGTAAATATAAACTACTATATAATGATGAAATAATTTTAGAAGGCAATTTAAAAAGTATTGATGAAATTGATACAGATTATATAAGTATTGCTCCAAATGAAACAAGAAATTATACTTTAGAAATAAATAGTGAAGAAAATTTAAAAGGGAATTTAAATATTAGAATGCAAAATGGTAAAATTAATACTTTTGCGGATTTAATTTTAAAAAATAATGAACCAACTGAATCAACTTTAACTAAAGTAGGAGTAGAAGCTGCGATTGAAGATGAAGGATTAATTAAAAGTAGTGATGATATTGGTATATCTTATTATTTTCGAGGTAATATTCAAAATAATTATGTAAGTTTTGGTAATATGTTATGGCGAATTGTTAGAATTAATGGCGATGGAACAGTAAGATTAATATTAAATAATTTAACTGATACGGTATCTAGTTATTATAGTAATGATTTTCCTAGTTATGAATATGAAAATTCTAATATTAATGATTATTTAGAAAATTGGTTACAAGTTAATTTAAGAGAAGTAACAAGTTACATAGCTAATTCTAAGTATTGTAGTGATATTTCTCATGATGATGCGAATAATTATTATGCTTATACAAGAGTTATGACGAATAAAATTCCAACATTAAATTGTTTAGGAACTTCTTTTAGAAATAATATTGGTTTAATTACTGTTGATGAAGTAATGTTAGCAGGAAGTGCCCCTGATGTTTCTAATCAAAGTTATTATTTATATAATAGTGCTATTAATGATTATTGGTATACGATGAGTGGTGCTAAAAGCACTGATACTACTTTTAATACATTTATGGTGGCATCTAATGGTAGTATTCAAACAAATATCACGGGTAACTTATATAGAGGTGTAAGACCAGTAATCAATTTAATTAAAAATATTGAAATGACGGGTGATGGAACAATTAATAATCCTTATACATTGATTAATAAGTAAAGTGATGTTATAATAAGTGTCAATATTTGCAAAATTATGTGTAAAGCAAATAACAGACACTTTATTTTATTTTACATAAAGTGTTAAAATAAAGTTGTGGTGATTATTAATGAAAATTATTGAAGATATCCATAGATTTTTAAGTGTATTAAGTTTTATTGATATAATCTTTTTTATAGCAATTTTAGTTTTATTAATTTTAATTGTGACTTTAGTATACTTTATTAAAATAAATAAAGATGTTTTAGATGAAGATGATTTCTTTCCTCCCAATGATTCTAAAAAAGATGATGAAAATAAAAAAGAAAATGATGTTGTGAAAGAAATTACAGATAATATAGAAGGAAAAAAAGAAGTAGAAGAATATAACGATGAAGAAGGAGAGCTTTTAGATTTAGAGTCTCTTACTAAAAAGTTAAAAGAAAAAAAAGATAATGAACAAGTAAGTATAAATGAATATGAACAAGAACAAGAAGAAAAAGCTATTATAAGTTATGATGAGTTATTACAAAAACATAATAGATATTCTATTAATTATGAAAAAGAAGAAGTTTTAGATGATTTAGTAGTTCGAAAAGTTAATCTAAATAATTTAATAAATGAAGAAGAAAAAGAAGAAAGACAACAAGTTCGAGTCATAAGTTATCAAAAAGAAGAAGCATTCTTAAGTGCTTTAAAAGAATTGAATAAATTATTGAATTAAGGGTGGTTTTATGAAATTTTTTATTGAAACATTTGGTTGTAAAGTTAATTCTTATGAATCAAATTACATAAAACAGTCATTACTTGCTAGTGGCTTTCTTTTTACTGATAATTTAAAAGATGCAGATATTGTTATTGTTAATACTTGTACTGTTACCAATACTGCTGATAGTAAATGTTTTAAATTTATTAGAAAAGTAAAAAGAGAAAATGCTAAAAGTATTTTAGTTGTAGTAGGATGTAGTGTTCAAAATAATTTTGAAATGTATGAAGATTTAGATATTGATATACTACTTGGTAATATTGGTAAAAGTAAGTTAACTACTATTATAAAAGATTATATTAATAATCATGAAAAGTATACTTATTTTGATAATAATAGAGATTTATCTTTTGAAGATATGAGTATAAATAATTTTGATCATACGAGAGCATTTATTAAAATTCAAGATGGTTGTGATAATTTTTGTTCTTACTGTATTATACCTTTTATGAGAGGTAAATGTCGTAGTAAAGATTTTAATATTATTTTAAAAGAAGCATCTTTACTAGTTCAAAATGGTCATAAAGAAATTGTTTTAACAGGTATCCATACTGGTTCATATAATGATAATGGTAAAACTTTAGTAGATGTTATAAATGAATTAAGTAAAATTAAAAATTTAGAGAGAATAAGACTTTCAAGTGTTGAAATTACTGAATTAAATGATGAATTTTTAGAAATGTTAAAGAATAATTCTAAATTTTGTGATCATTTACATATTCCATTACAATCAGGTAGTGATAGAATTTTAAAATTAATGAATAGAAAATATGATATGAAGTATTTCTTTGATAAAATAGAAAAAATTAGAAATATTAGAAAAGATATTTCTATCACTACTGATGTAATTGTAGGTTTCCCTGGGGAAACTGATGAAGATTTTGAAAATACATACAATAATGCTCAAAAATTAAAATTTAGTAAAATTCATGTTTTTCCATATTCTAAAAGAACTGGTACTAAAGCTAGTACCATGAAAAATGTTTCAAGTAACATAGTTACTACTAGAGTACATAAATTACTAGAATTATCTAATATATTAGAAAATGATTATGAAAATAAATTTATTAATAAAAAAGTTAAAGTTTTAATTGAAGAAGTTAAAGATAATGAAAGTATTGGACATACTTCTAATTATTTAAGAGTATCTATACCTAAAAAATTAATAAAAAATAATATATATGAAGTAGAATATCAAAAAGAAAAAGAAGTAGTTTAATTTATAGATAAGTTTTATATTTTGTATCAAGTATGATATAATACCTACACAAGGAGGTTTTACTAATGACTGCTGAATTAAATCGTGTTTCTTTAATAGAAGATACTTATGCTTATGTTAGTAGAAAAAGTGATTCTGAAAATGCAGAAGAATTTAAAAAACAAGTAATATCACATATTAGTAAGATAAAAAATGTTATTGATGCCGATATTGAAAATTTATCTGATGAAGATTTTTTAAAATTATTAGCTAGTGTGTATTCAATTTATTTAGATATTGATGATTATTTAGAATTATTTTCAAGAAAATATAACAAAAAATATACTTGTGTTATAGAAATTCCAACTACCATGACTTTTACTGATAGTGCTACTGAAGGACATGGAAAAAGCTTTGATTGGTGGGAGCAATTATATCAAGTAGTATTGGTTGCAGCAATTAGTGATGATATGGACTTTGATCATAATAAAGTATATTCTAAAAAAGAAATTGAAAAATTAGTATTAGAGAAAACTATAATATTATTAGAGCAAAAAAATAAACCTATGGAAGAAGAGAATGAAAATTTTAGAAAAGAACCTTTTCAATATTTTCCAATAGATTTTGATTTTACCGAAAATGGAAATATTATATCTGGATTTATTCTTGATAATTATGACTTGTATATTGAGATGTTAAGAAAAAAATTTACAAAAAGAAAAATTCTTATTGATATGCAAGATTATATTTGTGATTTACGAGAGGAAATTGATGGATTAATACAATATTCAAGATTTGATGATGGTATGTATTCAGAAATATCTAAACTATGTAAAGAATGGTATGAAACTTCTGGTACTAAATCAGACTTTAAATTATTACAAAAAAAATTTAATCAAAAAATAAATTAGTTTATTTAATACGTAAAAATATTATGATAGTATAAGTTTAATATTAAAAATAGATTGTAATATATATAAAAATAGAGTATACTAAATATATAGGAAGCGTGATATTTCACGTCACCTAAATTGTTTTTTTAGTAGACGTTATTCTATTACAATTAGAACGACGTCTTTTAATTTGTCTATTAAAATAATAATAGACAGAATTATTATTATTAATAACAATAACTTATTTAAAGTTTTTGCTTTCATAACCGTCTCACCTCTTTCCTGAGAAACAAATCCCCCTGAAAATCGGTTTAAAGGTGACGTCAGTACCAACACTTCCATAAGTCTCTATTAAATAATAGAAGTTTTTATTTGTAAATACTTTCGACAAAACTAGTCAAAATAAGACACAAGAAAAATGGAATGTTTAAAAAATACGTAAAATTAACAACAAAATAAAAATTGAAACTTGACTCCGGGGGGGGGTATTATATAATAACCATATAGGATAGAGAAGTTAATAAATATGAGTAAGTTATTAACAAAAAGAGAAGGTGAATTATATAATGGAGAAAAGAAAAACTACAATAATATTTGTAATAGGAGTAATACTAATAGTAAGTACCTTTTTAATATGTCATAAACATACGGCATATCAAATACAGTTAGATGAAGTAAAATTAAAAGATATAAAAGATAATAATATGTTTGCAATAATGGTAAAAGAATCAGGTGGAGAATATAAATCAAGAGATCAATTTCCAGGAGATGGTTATAAATTTAATAATGAAAAATCAGGATGCATGGATAATAATAATAAGTTAATACCAGATAGTTTATCCTTTGATGAAAAAGAACAAAAAGTAATAGTAAATACAGGACAAACATCATATTGTTATTTATACTTTGATAAACAAATATCAGTAGATGATATAAGAAAAGATGAAAGTGGTTTAAGTAATGAACTAGTCGGAGGTATGTACCGATACCAAGGAAAAGGAACAAAAAATGGAAATGAAGTAAAAAATTATATATGTTTAAAAGAAGTAGGACAAGCAAATTGTACATCAGGTTCGAATGATATGTATCGAATAATAGGAATTACACCAGAAGGAAATATTAAAGTCATAAAACAGACAAGATATGATAAAAATGGAAAAACAGAATTTGTATGGAACACAAAATATAATACGATGGTAGCAGATAGTACATATAAATGTGAGGCAAGTGGCTGTCCTGAATGGCCAGATGTAGAAATATATGCCGTATTAAATACAGATTTTTATAATAGTTTAGATAGTGAAATACAAAACAAAATAGAAGAATGGGAATATATGTATGGTGATATAGGTGAAGCTTTAATAGATTATGATCATATAACAGCAGAACAAGCGTTTCAAATAGAAATAGGTAGAAATATAACAAAATATTATAATGCAAGTGGGACTTATATAACAGATCAAAAATGGACAAAGAGCAAAAAATCAAATATAGCATTAATGTATATTCATGATTATGCATATTCAGGAAGTACAACAGGATGTAACACAAGTCGTTATTCAGATTATAGCACATGTAAATCCAGTTGGATGTATGAAACAAATAATGATAGTGCAACCTATACAGAATGGACCATGACACGTTTGGGCCCACGTGATCCTGGGAACGGAGACAATGGCTATGGTGAATGGGCTGTTCAATCGTCTGGATATGTCTACAGTACTTACTTGAATCTTGAAACATCGGTACGTCCTGTCTTTTATCTTAAGAATGATATCACATTAGAGGGAGAAGGAACAACAGAAAATCCATTCTACATAGCAAAATGATAATATAAAAAATAATTACTTAAATAGAAAATGGTAATTATTTTTTTAAGTTTACCAGTATAGTTTACAAAAAAATTAACAACAAAATAAAATTTAAAACTTGACTCCGGGGGGGGGTATTATATAATAACCTTATAGAATAGAAGAGTTAATAATTGTGATTAAGTTATTAACAAAAAAAAGGTGAATTATATAATGGAGAAGAAAAAGATAATAGTGTTAGCACTTTCAGTAATATTAATAATGTCAATGTATATGACATACAGAACATATGAAAATAAGCCAAAAGAATTACCAGAAGAAAAAGAGAAAATAGAAACAAAGAGAAAACAGTTTGCAATGTTTATAAAAGAAGGAGATAAATATGTAGAATATCATGGAGAAAATGGAAACAAAGATTTATTTCCCGAAGGATATAAATTAAATGAAGAACAAAGTAGATGTGAAGATATAGATGGAAATAAAATAGAAGACATCTCCTTTGATACAAATACAAATAGTATAACAATAACAAGTAATAAAACTGCATATTGTTATTTGTATTTTGATAAAGTACCACAAACATTACAAGCACTACAAAGTCAGGCAGATAGTGGCTTAAGCACAGATTTAGTCGGAGGAATGTATCGTTATCAAGGAAGTAGTGTAAATAACTATATATGTTTAAAACAAATAGGTACAGGAGGGTGTTCAGATAAAAGTAATGAAATGTATCGAATCATAGGAATCACACCTGAAGGAAATATCAAAGTCATGAAACAAACAAAATATGGAAACACATATGTATGGGATAGTGAATATAGTACGAAATTCATATATGAAAAGCAAAGTAGTTTTTGTGGAACGTACACATGTCCCGAATGGCCAAGTAGTGAAATATATACTACATTAAATGGAAGTAGTAATTCATTCCTAAGTACATTAAATAGTGAAATACAAAACAAAATTGCAGATTGGGAATGGTGGTATGGAGATATAGGATATGATTATGCAAAAGATTTAACAGAAGATAATTTATATCAAATAGAAACAGGCCAAACACATAGCCAATATTATTCAAAAACACGAACAGATTTAGATATACAAACGGGAAAATGGCAAAAAATGGATAGTAAATTCAAAATAGGATTAATATATTTACATGATTATTATTACCAATCAACGACATCAGATAATTGTCATTATAAGAATGGTAAATATTCAGAATGTAAAGATGGAGGATGGATGCATATAAGTAAAAATGGAGGAACAACATCTGATGATGAATGGACTATGTCCCGTATTGGTCGAGACTCTGCTACGGGTGACGGTTTTGATGCGTGGTCAATAAGGCCAGGGGGCTATTCTTATTATAATTACTTGGGCTTTCCCATGGCGATTCGCCCAGTCTTCTATCTAATGTCTGATGTAAAATTAGATGGGGCAGGAACAACTACTAAACCATTCTACATCGTTTCATGACACTAAAAAAGGTTTATCACTAACGGTAAACCTTTTTATATTTCTCTCATTTTTTCTCTATCTTTAAATGGATTATTTTTATCAATCTTATCGACAAATAAAATACCATTTAAGTGATCCATTTCATGTTGGAATGCTACAGAAATATCTTCACGTACTCTAATTTCTTGTTGATTTCCATCGATATCTTGATAAGATACACGCATTCTTGCATATCTAGGAACAATTCCTTCAACTTCACGGTTAACAGAAAGGCAACCTTCGCCTTCACCAACATAAATAAGTTCTTCACTATGACTAATCATTTTTGGATTAATAATGACATAATTTTTAAATTCTTCTTCATCAACTTCTTCAACTATAACAAAGATATTTTTAGGAATACCAAGTTGAATAAAAGCAAGCCCCATACCAGGACGTAAATCATATTTTTTATAATATTCTTCAATTTGACTCATAGTAAGATATTGAATAATATCATTAATTAATTTTTTATCTTCTTCACTTAAAGGAAAAGTAACATTTTTACTAGTTAATCTTAATGTTTTATTTTTTTCATCTAAAATATTAATCTTTGGTAATTTCATTTATATTCCTTCTTCTAGTTAAATATTTTTGTCTAAATTCTAACTCTTCATTAATGTCGGTAATTTTAGCTATATACATGTCATATTCTTCTTCTGAAATATTACCATCATCTATTAGAGATTTATAATGTTTTAATTCTTGTTTTAAACTATTTGTGGAAATATTTACTTCTTTTTCTTCATAATTATTTCTTTCATAGTTAATTGCAAACATTGCTAAATCTCTTAATCTAGGAAAATCTAGTGTATATTCACCAGTATCTTTTTTTCTATGAGTATATAACTCAATAAATCTTACAATATTATTAGTTAAAAATTTAGTGATTTTACCAGTCATTTCATATTCAATTAAAACACATTTGAAATAATTAATTAAATTTGCAAAAATAGTAACATTTTCTAATTTAGAATATCTATTTACAAATTCTTTAAAAAAATTAATATCTTTGGTTTTTTCAATATAATATTTAACTAAGTAGTTAATATCAAAAAAATCTTTTTCATCACTATAAGAAATTCCAAATGGAAGTATTTTTGGTAAATCTTTTCCTCTTTTATATGTTCCTGTTTTTTTATAAGTAATTTCTATATTACCATCACTATAATTTTTAGGTATTAAAGAAAAATTTAAAAGAAACTCGATTAATTCATTTTTATTTTCAAATGAACTAGTAAATGCTACAATATCTTTTAAATTATGTTCTTGTAAATTATTATACCCTGGTATTTGTGAAAATCCTACTACTTCAAATATACTATTATTTTTTCTAATTATTAAACTATAATTCATAAAAAATCCCCTTAAAACACTTAAATTATATCATAATATTATATTTTTGTCAAAAAAGTGTCAAATTATGTAAGTTGAAATGTCTATTATTTACTTTGAAAAAATTGTAATATATGTTATTATTATGTATGGTGTTTTGTAAATGCAGACAAAAAATATTAGAAATTTTTCCATTATTGCTCATATTGATCATGGTAAAAGTACTCTTGCAGATAGAATTTTAGAATTAACTAATGCAGTATCTAAAAGAGAAATGAAAGATCAATTATTAGATAGTATGGAAATCGAACGAGAAAGAGGTATTACAATTAAACTTAATACTGTTAAGTTAAAATATAATTATCATAATGAAGAATATATTTTTAATTTAATAGATACTCCGGGACATGTCGATTTTTCATATGAAGTTAGTCGAAGTTTAGCTGCTTGTGAAGGAGCTATTTTAGTTGTTGATGCTGCTCAAGGTATTGAAGCTCAAACTTTAGCTAATTTATATTTAGCTTTGAGTAATGATTTAACTATTATACCTGTAATTAATAAAATAGATTTACCTAATGCTGATGTACCCAAAGTTACTAAAGAATTAGAGGATGTTTTAGGTTTTAAAAAAGAAGATATAATTTTATGTAGTGGTAAAACTGGAGAAGGAGTAAAAGAACTTCTAGACCGAGTTGTAGAAGTAATACCTGCTCCTAAAGATTTAAGTAGTGAAAAAACTAGAGCCTTAATATATGATTCTTATTTTGATAGTTATAAAGGGGTAGTATTATTACTTAAAGTAGTAGAAGGAACAATTAAAGTTAAAGATAAAATAAAAATGTTAGCAACAGGTAAAACTTTTGAAGTAACTGAATTAGGTGTAAAAACTCCTAAAGAGGTAAGCCTTTTGGAATTATCAAGTGGAGAAGTAGGTTTCTTAGCCGGAGCAATTAAAGATATTTCTAGTGTTCATGTCGGAGATACTATAACAGTTATTGGTAATGAATCTAATGAGCCAATTAAAGGTTATCAACCAATGAAACCTATGGTATATTCAGGAATATACCCAGTTGAATCTAGTAAATATGATGCTTTAAGGGAAGCCTTAAACAAACTTAAATTAAATGATGCCTCCTTAACATTTGAACCCGTTACAAGTGAAGCTTTAGGTTTTGGCTTCCATGTCGGTTTTCTAGGATTATTACACTCAGAAATTATTACTACAAGATTAGAAAGAGAATTTAATTTAGATATAGTTATTACTAGTCCATCAGTAGTTTATGAAGCATTTTTAACGAATGGAGATATAAAAATAGTAGATAATCCAAATAAAATGCCAACAAGAGAAAAAATAAGTATAATTAAAGAGCCATATATATTTACTAATATTATTGCTCCTTCTAATTATGTTGGTAGTATTATGGAATTATGTCAAAATAAAAGAGGTATTTATAAAAGTATTGAATATATAAATGATACAAGAGTAAATATTCATTATGAACTCCCTTTAGGAGAAATAGTATATGATTTTTATGATAAACTAAAAAGTAGAACTAATGGCTATGCCTCATTTGATTATGATTTAATTGGTTATAAAGAAAGTAATTTAGTAAAAATGGATATTTTACTTAATGGCGAAAAAGTCGATGCCTTATCTTTGATTATTCATAAAGATTTTGCTTATGAAAAAGGAAGAAGTATTACTAAAAAATTAAGAGAAGTAATACCTAGACAAATGTTTCAAGTAAGTATTCAAGCAAGCATTGGCTCTAAAGTTATTGCAAGAGAAAATATAAGTGCTATGCGAAAAAATGTCCTTGCTAAATGTTATGGTGGAGACGTCTCAAGAAAAAGAAAACTTTTAGAGGCTCAAAAAGAAGGTAAAAAAAGAATGAAAATGGTTGGAAAAGTAGAAGTACCAGCAGAAGCATTTTTAAGTATTTTAGGAAGTGAAGAAAATGGAAAATAAAAATTTAAAACCAAGTGAAATAAATAAATTAAAAAGAATTGAAGAAACTAAAAAATTAGTTGAGTTATTTTTAGTAAATTTTGAAAGTGATATAGAACTTAGTAAAAAAACAGGTATATCTTCATCAACAATTGGAAGAAGACTTGCCAGTAAAGAGTTAATTGTGGCCGCCTTTCCTAAAAATGGAGAAGCAATATATAATTTTGTGAGTAAAAAAAGACAACAAAATTTACAAAAAGGTAAAATTTTAGGAGCTCAAAAATCAATGTTATCTAATACTTATGAAAAAGATGAGGAAGGTAAATTTACTGGAGTTAGTAAAAGATTAAGATTAGATATATTTTATTCGGTAAAAGAAAAACAAATGAAATTATTAATGCATATAGCGTTAACTTTTAGAACTAATCTATCTACGTTAGCAAATCTTTTTCAAATAGATGAAAATACTTTATTAAATGAATTACTTCAATATAATCCTGCTTGTAGTTCTGCTTTAAAATATTTATTTTTTCATGATAATTATGATCAAAGCGAAGCCAGAGCTAAATTATTAGATTTTTATAATTCTTATTTAGATTCTTTATGTAAACATAATATTACGGAACAAAATAGATTAATTAAAATAGTAACAGATGGCGATGCAAAAAAATTCTTAGATAATAGAAAAAGTGGAGATAAATTAACTGATGATGATATAATGTTACTTTTAAATTATCAATTAAAATATGCAACATCATTTAAAACATTAGCGACCACTTTTGGAATAGAAAGAATTAATTATCAACATCGAGTTGAAAAAATATTAAAAGAAGAACCAGAAATTTCTGCTAGATTAGAAAATATTTTAAATTTTAATTCTTTCTATGCAAAGGAACATAGAGATGGAAGACAAATGTAAATTAGGGGTATATATTCATATACCTTTTTGTAAAAGTATTTGTTCTTATTGTGATTTTTGTAAAGTTTTATATAACAAAGATTGGGTAGTTAAATATTTAAAAAAATTAAAAGATGAAATAAAAGAAAGATATATGGGAGAAAGTATAAAAACTATTTATATTGGGGGAGGAACTCCTAGTTCTCTTTCTTTAAAAGAGATAGAGTATTTATTATTACTTACAAATATTTTTAAAAAAGATTGTTTAGAAGAATTTACTTTTGAGTGTAATATCGAAGATATTACGATAGAATTATTAGAATTATTAAAAAAATATCATGTTAATCGTCTAAGTATAGGTATAGAATCTTTTAATCAAGATAATTTAAAATTAATGAAAAGAAGTAATGATTTTAAAAAGTGTCAAGAAAAAATAAAATTAGCTAGATTAAAAGGTTTTAATAATATTAATTTAGATTTAATATATGCTTTACCAAATGAAAAATTAAGTACTTTAAAAAAAGATATTAAATATCTCTTATTATTAGAACCAGATCATATTAGTACTTATAGTTTAATAATTGAAAATAATACTTATTTAAGTTATAAAAATACTAATAATATTGATGAAAATTTAGATGCTGAAATGTATGAATATATTAGAAAAAAATTAAAAAAATCTGGATATATTCATTATGAAGTAAGTAATTTTTCTAAACCCAATAAAGAATCTATTCATAATTTAATATATTGGAATAATGAAGAATATTATGGTTTTGGACTTGGAGCTTCTGGTTATATTTCTGGAGTAAGATATGATAATACAAAAAGTTTAAGTAAATATTTACTTGGTAAATATGTAAAAGAAAAATTACTTTTATCTAAAGAAAAAATTATGGAATATGAACTTATTTTAGGTTTTAGAAAATTAAAAGGTATTAAATTAGAAGATTTTTATCATAAATATAATATTAATATGCAAAATGTTTTTCCAATTAAACCATTAATTCAATCTAAAGATTTAATTTATCAAGATGGTTATGTATTTATTAATCCTAAAAAAATATATATAATGAATGAAATACTTATAAAATTAGTATAAATATTCTAAATTAATTCAAACTATTTATAGTGATATTATGTTAAAAGATTTAAAAATATTAAATGGTAATTTAGAATTAGCTTTTAATGAGTATACTTATGAGTATACTGTCGTAGTAGAAAAAGATATTAAAGAATTAGAATTTGAATATAAGTTAGAAGATGATTGCTATATAAAAATTTTAAATAACGAATTAAAAGATGGAGAAAATATTGTTTATTTAAATGTCTATAATTTAGATAGTGAAATAACTTATACTTTTTATGTTTATAAAGATGGTATGGCTGAAGTAAATGGAATAGATAATTATATGAAAAGTTTAGAAGTTTCTACCAAAGAAGAAGTAGAATTATATAAAGTTCAAATTTTAACCGTTAGTGTCTTTTTAATTTTAATAATTATTTTTAGTATTATGTTTAGAAGAAAAAGAAGAAAAAATTAAGTTTACTTTTATTTACATTTTTTCTTCTTTTTTAATTCTTAATTATTCTTTAATTTCTTTTTTTATGTTATTCTTTTATTAAAGAGAGGGAAATTTTATGGAAAAAAGAGAAAAAATATTATTTGCTATAATTTTTATATTATTACTAATTATTATAGGAATGACTACTTATGATTATTTTATGAATTACAATAAAGATAAAAAGAATAATGATGTTCAAAATGAAGTTGAAGTAAACTATGATAATGATAGTAATAACAGTGAAGTAAAAGAAAATAATAATATTACTTTTACAGATTATGCCAATATTTTAGAGAAAAATAGAGTTGGTGAAGAAATAGTATTTGATTCTGAATATACACCCATTTCTCGAATGTATTTAGATAAATCAGGAAATGTATATGTTATTTTTTCAACTGAAAGAGATTTAAGAAATACTACCTTAGAAGAAAGTGATATTGAAAAAATAAAATCTTTAAAATTAGATAATAAAAATCGTTATAAATTACCATTATCAGATATTGTCTTAATTGATACTGTAAGAGTTAGTCAGGATGCTTCTCCTCTAATCTTTTTTGAAGATAAAAATGGTAAAGTATACTCATTCCATGCAAGTCAAACGGGAGCATGGGGTTATCCATTGTTTAATGAAAATGGAGAAATAAATATTAAGGAAGAACAAGATTTAAAAAATATTGTTAAATTTGGGCAATACTCAGTTAATGAAGAAAATCCAAATCAAAATGGTGTTGATGCTTTTGGATTAGCAGCATATGGAATTGATATTAATGGGGAAATAACTGTTCATCCATTTGAAAATTATTAGTAAACTAATTGATACTAATTTATCAAAATAAATTAGTATCTTTTTTTATGTGTATCAAAAAAATGTAAAATAAATCAAAAAAAGTATATACACAAATACGATAAATATGATATATTTATTACAACAGATAAATAGTAAAAGAATAATAATAAAAAAATAAAACATACTAGTAATACTATTTATAATTTATATACTAAATATTCGGTATATAAAACATTTATAATAAGAAAGAAGTAGTGAATATGAGTAGGAAAAACAAAGTAAAGATAATAATAGCAGTAGCAGTTTTATTTGTCCTAGTAGTAGGAGCAACATATGCTTACTTTACAATGGGAGTAACCACTTTAGGAGATAGTAGTGTCATAAGAGTACAAGCGTCTAATAATGGATTAGTAACATTATCAAGTCCAGTATCACAGTTATATATAAAACTAAAAGCATCAGATATGTCTTTAGCAAATCAAGGAAATTATTATGCAACAAATGTTGAAAGTGAATCATATAAAACAGAAGAAAAAGAAGCAACTTATTCTATAGCACGATTAGCAGTAACAAATGGAAAAACAGATGCTAAATATCAATGCACAGCAGATATAAAATTAGAATTAGATGTAACAGATGGTTCAATGGGTAAAGCATTAAAACAAGGAGATATGTTTATTCACTTAAGTGGAGCAAGTTTACCAGAAGAAGAATTAGATTTAAGTGAATTAGTATCTACTAATGGAACAAAAACATATAGTAATGTAACATTTAATATAGAGGGGAATAGTACCCAAGATATACAAGCATATGCTTATATAGCAAATACAGAAGTTGAACAAAATCATTTAGCAGGAAAGACATTAAATTTAACAATTAAAACAGATAATTTAAAATGTATAAATAATGTAGATGGTCCAGTAACAGCATATTTAAAATCACAAGCTGATAGTGGATTAAGTAAAGATATAGTCGGAGGAATGTATCGTTATCAAGGTACTAACGATCAAGTTAATAATTATATATGTTTAGGAAGTGACTGTTCAAATCAAAGTGATGATATGTATAGAATTATAGGAGTAACACCAGCAGGAAATATTAAAGTAATAAAACAAACACGATATCAAAAAGGAAGTACAAATACATTTGCATGGGATACAAAATCTTTCGATAGTCACTCGGGTGATATGTATGAATGTGATGCAAGTGGATGTCCGGAATGGCCACAAACAGAGATATATACAACACTAAATGGAGAAGATGGGTTTATAAGTACATTAGATAGTACAATACAAAATAGAATAGAATCACAACAATGGTGGTATGGAGATATACATCCTGATTTGGTAAAAACATTAAATGTAGATAAATTATATCAAGTAGAAACAGGACAAGTAGATAGCAAATATTATTCAAAAACGCAAGCAGGTTTAGAATTGCAAACAGGAAAATGGAAACAAATGAGTGAATCCACCCCAATAGGATTAATGTATATACATGATTTTATTTATTCAGTAAGTTTAACAGGGCATGAAAACAATTGTAGAAGTGGAGATTATAATACAACATGCAAGGGAAGTTGGATACATGAAACAAATAACGAGGTAAGTGGATCAACATATACCGAATGGACCATGACGCGTCTTGGTCGAAATAGTGATTCAGTTGATGGTTATAGTGCATGGGGTGTGAATACAGATGGTCTACTCGGTTATTATGGTTTGTTTAATAAAGACGGAGTACGTCCAGTCTTCTATTTAAAGAATAATATAGAAATAGAAGGAAAAGGAACATTAGAAGAACCATTTACAATAGTAACAGATTTAGAAAATACATTAAGAAGTAAAGATATAAATAAAACATTAAGTTCTACATTAGTCGGAGGAATGTATAGATACCAAGGAGCAGATACATTAAATGGTAATAATGTAAAAAACTATATATGTTTGAGTGGAGTAGGATCAAATGGATGTACTAGTGCAAAAGAAAATGGTTACGATGATAATATGTATCGAATCATAGGAATAACCACTGAAGGAAATATAAAAGTAATAAAACAAACACAATTTACGAATAATGGAATAAGCACTTATACATGGAACACAAATTCTAATGATCGAGAATGTGGAAATAATGGTTGTCCAGAATGGCCAGAAAGTGAAATATATACAACATTGAATGCAACATTTTATGAAACATTAGATAAGAATATAAAAGGAAAAATACAAAATTGGAACTGGATGTACGGAGATGTGCATACTGATTATGTGGAAATATTAAATGCAGATGAATTATATAAAGTAGAAACAGGAAAACAAAATAGTAAATATTATGGAAAATTACCATCAGAAAAAGAAAATGAAATAACAATTGAAAAATGGGATGGACAAACAACAGCTAATATAGGATTAATATACTTACATGATTATTATTATCAATCTAAATCAACAAATTGCCATTATAAATTAGAAAAAGAATTATATCAAAAATGTAAAGATAATGGTTGGATGCATATGAAAAATAATGGGGGAGCAGAAACAGGAAATGAGCAATATGAATGGACCATGACGCGTTATGGTCGAACTAGTACTGAAAGTGTTGGTTTCTATTCTTGGCTTGTAAATTCGGCTGGTTATGTTAGCGGGAATACTTTGAACTATTTGTATGCGGTTCGTCCTGTCTTTTATCTAAACAATACTGTTAAATTATCTGGTTCAGGTACTACTGGAGATCCATTTTATATAGTAAGTTAGAGTAAAAAATTAAATATAATGAAATTAGAAACAGAAAATGTGTAATAATAATGCACATTTTTGTTTTGTTTAAAAAATTTTAAAATAAAAAAAGGAAAGGTAAGAAAAAGGAAGATATATAATAGTAAAGGAGTAAAATAGAAAAAGATAAAAAAATAAATTAAATGATTGTATTTGGGAAATTGTAAAGTTAAAGGGGAAGAAAACAACAATTAGAAAGGAAAAATGATTATGCCAACAAAATTTTATAATTTGAAATACGATCGAGTATTTAAAAGTGTAATATGTGGAAAAGATACAAGAGCAATAAATAAAATATTGACAGATATATTGGAAGAAGAAGTAGAAGTAATAAAATATGTACCAACATATATAAAAGTAAAGAAGAAATATAGTAAGTATAAAACAGTAGATATATTAGCCAAAGTAAAAGATAAAATAATAAATGTAGAGATAAATACAAGATATGATGAGATAATAAAAGAGAGAAATTTAGTATATGTTAATGGTACTATAAAAATGTAAGAAAAAGTCCAAATAAAACTGTAGGATTTCCTACATAATTAAAAGGACTTAA
>CANQAK010000018.1 GCA_947589495.1 uncultured Bacilli bacterium
TCTGGTTAATTTATTTTACATTTTTTTTGGATAATTTATTTTGCATTTTCTAAGTTAATTTAATTTGAAAATTTATACTGGTAAAACTTAAAAAAATAATTACCAATTTCTATCTAGGTAATTATTTTTTATTTATCATTTTACTATGTAAAATGGATTAGATCTTGATCCTGCTCCTCCTAATTCTATATTGGACGAAAGATAGAAGACTGGACGTACTGCAAAACCATAAGTAAAGTCGTACGGCTCGACAAAACCATCTGCATCCACAGCCCAAGCATAATAGTAAGTGGATAAGTTACCATCCCGACCCATACGCGTCATGGACCATTCTGGATATTTATTATTATCATTATTTGTTTCATGTATCCAACTTTCTTTACAATTTGTATAATCACTTCTACAATTGTTCGTATGTCCTGTGCTACTTATTGCATATAAATAATCACTCACATACATTAATCCTATTGATGATTTTTCACTTGTTTGTTGCCACTTTGTTCCTGCACTTTTTGGTACTAAAGTTCCATTTAAATTATAATATTGGGTTGCTTCTTGTCCACTTTCTATTTTATATATTGTTTCACTTGTTTGAGATTCCATGTATTCTTTTCCTATATCTCCATAATACCATTTTTGTGGTTCTATTTTCACTTTTATTGTACTATCTAATCCATTTAAGAATGAATTACTTCCTTCATTTAAAGTGTTATACATGTCACTTTGTTCCCATGTTGGGCATCCTTCTGGTGTTCCACAATAAAAAATACTAGATTTATCTACACTTGATTTACTATTCCATACAAATGTATATGTACTTCCTTTTTGATATCTTATTTGTTTTATTACTTTGATATTTCCATCTTTAGTAATTCCTATAATCCTGTACATGTTGTCATCATTTCCACTTGTAGTACATCCTGCTGAACCTACTGTTTTTAAACATATATAGTTATTTTTAACTACATCATTTGTTCCTATATATCTATACATACCTCCGACAAGATCATCACTTAAACCTTCATCACTTGTTCTTGTTTCTATTATTTCTTGTGGATTCTCTGGTGGTTTTTTATCAAAATATAAATAACAATATGCTGTCTTATTACTTGTTACTGTTATACTATTGGTATTTGTATCAAATGAAATATCATCTATTTTATTTCCATCTATATCTTCACATCTACTTTGTTCTTCATTTAATTTGTATCCTTCGGGAAATAAATTTTCATTTTCATCTGTTCCATGATATTCTACATAATTATCCCCTTGTTTTATATACATTGCAAATTGTTTCTTCTTTGTTTCTATTTTTTCTTTTTCTTCTGGTAATTCTTTTGGTTTATTTTCATATGTTCTATACGTCATATACATTGACATTATTAATACTATTCCTAATACTAAGACTATTATCTTTTTCTTCTCCATTATATAATTCACCTTTTCTTTTTGTTAATAACTTACTCATATTTATTAACTCATCTATCTTATATGGTTATTATATAATACCCCCCCCGGAGTCAAGTTTTGATTTTTATTTTGTTGTTAACTTTACGTTTTTTTAAACATTCCATTTTTCTTGTGTCTTATTTTGACTGGTTTTGTCGAAAGTATTTACAAATAAAAAATTCTATTATTTAATAGAAACTTATGGAAGTGTTGATACTGACGTCACCTTTAAACTGATTTTCAGGGGGATTTGTTTCTTTCAGAAGTGAGGTGAGATGGTTATGAAAGCAAAAACTTTAAATAAGTTATTGTTAATAGTTATATTAATTTTGTCTATTATTATTTTAATAGACAAATTAAAAGACGTCGTTCTAATTGTAATAGAATAACGTCAATCTAATAATATTAGGTGGCGTGAAATATCACGCTTCCTATATATTTAGTATACTCTATTTTTATATATATTACAATCTTGTTTTGAATATAAACTTAATCCATTGCTCTTTTAAACATTTTTTCTAAATCATAAATACTAAACTTTACAATAGTAGGTCTACCATGAGGGCAATTATAAGGATTATCACATTTAACAAGATTTTTTAAAAGGCCTTCTATTTCTAACATAGAAATATGTTCATTAGCTTTTATAGCCATTTTACAAGCTAAAGTTATAGCTACATTTTCTCTAAACTTAATAGCGTCAAAATTTCCTTTTAAACTAATAATTAAATCAATTATTTTTCTTATACTTTCTTCTTCATAACCAGTTTTTAACCAAGTTGGGTGTGATTTTATAATAATAGTATTAATTCCAAATTCTTCAAAAACAAATCCCATATCATTAAATATTTTTTCATGTTCTTTAAAAGACATAAAATCACTATAATTCATTTCAATAGTTATTGGTATTAATAAATCAGTTATAGTAATTTCTGATTTTTTTAAATTTTCCAAATAATTTTCATAATTAACTCTTTCTTGGGCAGCATGTTGATCTAATAAATAAATTCCTTCATCATTTTCACAAACTATATAAGTACCAAGACATAATCCAACTGGATATAAAACAAGACTTTTAAATTCTTCATTTTTTACTACTTCTTCTTTATTAGTAGAACCAAAATCAAAAGTTGTTTGAGATCCTTCAATATCTTTAAAATCATTTAAAGGGAAAAAACTATTTTTTACCTCCTCTACTTTTTCTTTAGAAACAGCATCGGGTATTAATAAACTTTTATATAAGGCATCTTTAATTGTTTCATAAATTAAATTATATAAAGATTGCATTTTACTTATTTTAACATCTTGTTTAGTAGGATGAATATTTACATCTACTAATGTTGGATCTGTATCAATATTAATAACTGCGACTGGATATTTTCCATCTGGTTTATATGTATAATATGCATCATTAATAGCTCTATTTATTTCATTATTTCTTACTACTCGACCATTAATAAAAGTAATTAAATGATTACGATTAGTTCTTAATATTTCTGGTTTACAAACATATCCTTTTATTTCAAAATCATCATTTAAAGCATGAATTTCTAACATTTTACTAGATATTTGAAGACCATAAATTTCATGAATTGTTTTTAATAAATTATTACTTCCACTTGTTTTTACTATTTCTTTACCATTATTCGTTAAAGTAAAAGCAATTTCTGGTTTTGCTAATGATAACTTTTCAATAAACATAGTGGTATTAGCAAGTTCTGTTTGTTCACTTTTTAAATATTTTAATCTAGCTGGAGTATTATAAAATAAATTAGTAATTGTAATTTTAGTTCCAATTCTTCCATTACTCGGAGTTTTTTCTAAAATATTTCCTCCTTTAATATGTACTTTAGTACCTACTTCATTCTTACAAGTTTCTAAAACTACTTCTGATACACTAGCAATTGATGGTAATGCTTCCCCTCTAAAACCTAAAGTATTTATAAAAAATAAATCATCATCTTTATATATTTTACTAGTAGCATGTCTTAAAAATGCCATTTCAGCATCAACTTCATCCATTCCAATGCCATCATCTATAACAGTTATTTCTGTTAGACCACCCTTTATAAGATTAATTTTTATTTTAGAAGCATTTGCATCGATACTATTTTCTACTAATTCTTTAACAACTGAAGCACATTTTTCAACTACTTCTCCTGCTGCTATTTTATTTGCTAAGTTTTCACTCATTACTTTTATAACACTCATTTTTACCACCCATACTACTTACTAATTATTGTTTTACGTTTATTTAATTTAATATTTGATTTAACTATGGATTTATTTTTAACAAATATAAATCCATTATCTAATTCTATATCATTATTTTCACAACAAATTTCTTCATCTAAACTTTTATCTTCTTTTTTACTAGTAACACTTTCTAAATTATTTAAAAAACAAGTTATATTACCATTCCCTTTTAATTTAACATTACCAATACTTAAAGTAAATTCTTCACTCAATTTTTTAGTTATTACTTTAATTTTTTCTAAATCATTTAATTTATTATCATTTATAAAAAGTCCTGGAGAATCATAGATATAATAATTATCTTTCTTTATTTTTATAAAATCAAGAGTAGTATTTTGATACTTACTAGTTGTTAAATTAGTATCAAATAATTTATTTATTAAAGTTGATTTACCACTACCTGTTTCACCACAAAATAAAACTTTTTCATTTTTTTCTATTAACTTAATAAGTTTATCAAAATACATATCTTTTTTAGCACTTATAAAACAAGGAAGACAATCTAAGTCAAAACTATTTTTAATATTTTCTTCTAAATGTTCTAATTTTAGATTGTCTGGTATTATATCACATTTATTAATAACTAAAATTTTATCATTAGTTATACTTTTAAAATAATTAATTAATTTAGAATTTAAACTTAATAAATCTGTGACAAAAATTGTATATATTTTTAATTTATTTATTTTTTTTATTATTTTATCATTATTCATGACATTTACTTTTTTTTCTTCATTATAATGAATTGTTCTAAAACATCTTTCACAATATTTATTATCTAAAGATTTAGTATACCCCAACTCTTCTTTATCGATATTTTGTAAAGTTATACCACAACCAAAACATTTACTCATAATATTCTCCTTTAAATAAAATTCCTTTTTTATTTAATTTTTTAATAATTTTTTTCTCAATATAACGAATAAAGCGATTAATAAATGGTTCTACTTCACTTATACTATTAACTAAAATAGTAGTAAAGTTCATTCTGTTTCCCCCAAAAACATCTGCAATTATTTCATCACCAATCATAGCAATTTCTGTATCTTTAAAATTATACATATTCATAATTTTTTTAAATTTTTTCTTTAAAGGTTTCTTTGATGAAAAAGATGCATCAATATTCAATTTTTCTTTAAAAGGTCTTATTCTATCTTTATTACTATTTGAAACAATAATAACTTTAAAATCTTTTTCTAATTCATACATAAATTCTCTTAATTTATCAGTAGGATAATCCATTTCATAACTAGCAAGAGTATTATTTAAATCAAATAGTAGGCATTTAATTCCTCTTTTTTTTAATTTTTTATAATTAATTGTATAAATACTTTGTTGATACATATCTGGTGCAAAGTTATCCATTTAATTATTTCCTTTCTTTTTAAAATAAACTTAATTGAGCTGATTCAGGCATATTTTTAAATACTCCTAAATTTCTTAATTTATCCATAGTTGAAGTATTAACTTTTCCTCTTTCTTGAAAATCTTCAATACAATAATAAGCTTTCTTTTTTCTTTCTTCAATAATTTGAGTTGCTACAGCATCTCCAAGACCATCAATTGTTCTAAATGGAGAAATTAAAGTAATACCATCTTCCGCTATAACATAGTTTTTCGCTTCACTTTTTTCTAAATCAATATTACCAAATTTAAACCCTCTAGCTGTAGCTTCTAAAGCTAATTTTAATGTTTCTAATAAACTTACTTCTTTACTAGAGGCATCTTGCCCTTTACTTAATATATCATTAATACGACCTCTTATAGCATCATATCCTTTAATCATTGTTTCTATTTCAAAATCATCAAAACGTGTTGAAAAATATGATGCATAGTATTCAGCAGGATAATGAACTTTAAAATAAGCAATTCGAAAAGCACTCATAACATATGCTGCAGCATGGGCTTTAGGGAACATATATTTAATTTTTTGACAAGAATTTATATACCAATCAGGAATACCTGCTTCTTCCATTGTTTGTTTATGTTTTGCCCAAGTTTCTGGATCCTTTGAAGCTTTTCCTTTACGAACAAATTCCATAATTTTAAAAGCTTTAATTGGTTCCATACCAGATTGAATTAAAAAGACCATAATGTCATCACGACATCCAATAACATCTTTAAAAGGAACAACACCTTTTCTAATTAGTTCTTGAGCATTACCAAGCCATACATCAGTACCATGAGATAAACCAGATATTTTTATAAGTTCAGCAAATGTTGTTGGCTTTGTATCTTTAAGCATTCCAATAGTAAAATTGGTACCAAATTCGGGAACTCCAAGAGTACCTGTATCATTCATAATTTGTTCTTTAGTTACTTTTAAAGGTGCCGGTGATAAGAAAAGTCCCATAGTTTCTTTATCATCAAAAGGTACTGTTTTAACATCAATTCCTGTTAAATCTTGTAACATTCTTAATTGAGTTGGATCTGTATGGCCTAAAATATCTAATTTTAAAACATCTTGATCAATAGCATGATAATCAAAATGAGTTGTTCGCCATGTCGCATCAACATCTTCAGCAGGATATTGATATGGTGTAAAATCAAATACATCCATATATCCAGGAATTACTACTATTCCTCCCGGATGTTGACCAGTAGTTCTTTTAACTCCTACACAGCCAGCAGCAAGTCTTTCCACTTCTATATTACGCATAATAATATTTTTATCTTCACAATATCCTTTAACAAAACCGTAAGCGGTTTTTTCAGCAACGGTACCAATGGTACCAGCACGATAAACATTGTCCTCACCAAATAATACTTTAGTATACTCATGTGCCGCAGCTTGGTTTAAATCAGAAAAGTTTAAATCGATATCAGGAACTTTATCAGCATTAAAACCTAAGAAGGTTGCAAATGGCATATCTTCTCCATCTTTAATCATCTTTGTTCCACAATTTGGACAATCTTTATCGGGAAGGTCAAAACCAATTCCATATTCTATAGCTAAATCTTCGCCTTTATCGTTTTTAAAAATACTATGTTTACAATTTGGACAACGGTAATGACTAGGTAAAGGGTTAACCTCAGTTATTCCCATCATAGTAGCTACAAAAGAAGAACCAACAGAACCACGGGAACCAACTAAGAAACCATCATCATTACTTTTTTTAACTAATTTTTGAGCAATTAAATAAATTACATCAAATCCACCCCCAATAATACCTTTTAATTCTTGTTCAATTCGGTCTTGGATATTTGCTGGAAGTGGGTCCCCATACCATTCTTTAGCTTTACTATATACCATTTCTTCAACTATTTCTTTAGAATTTTCAATTTTTGGTGAGAAAGGGACTCCCCCTGTTTCAATAATAACTTCCACTATTTCACACATACTTGCTATTTTATTAGTATTCGTAACTACTATTTCTTTAGCTTTTTCACTACCTAAAAACGAAAAAGCATCAAGCATTTCTTTAGTAGTATAAAAATGCATATCGGGAACAGTTATTCCTCTTTTATTTAAAGGATGCAACTTACCATTAAATCTTTGAGCAATTATAATATCGCGATATATTTTATCATCTTTCGTTAAATGATGAACATCTCCAGTGGCACAAACCATTACTCCTGCTTCTTCAGCTACCCTTACAATTTTTTTAATATGGGTATAAATATCTGCTAAAGATTTAAGAGGACTAGATTCTAATTGAGTTAAATATGAATAAACTTCTGGTGGTTGCACTTCAATATAATCATAATATTGCATCATTTTAGCTAATTCTTCATCTTCTTTAGTATAAGCAGCTTCAAATATTTCACCATTAACACAACCACTTCCAAATAAAAGACCTTCATGATGTAAATTAAGTTCGTTACGAGGTAATTTAGTTTGATCTCCTTTAAATAAATATTTGGTATTTGCATAACTAACTATTTTAAATAAGTTTTTAAGACCAACTTTATTTTTAACTAAAACTGACATGTGAAATGGTCTTGAAAATTTAATAAGTTCTTCTTGATTAATAGAGTTATATAATTTAGTTGTTGTTTCAATATTTCTATTACTTAAAACTCTAGCCATTTTATAGTAAGCAATCGCTGTACCTTCACTATCATAATCACCACGGTGATGAGAATCTTCATCCCATGGAACGTCTAAGTTTTTAACAAGTGTTGATAACTTATGATTTTTCCACTCAGGATAAAGCATTCTAGCCATACTCATTGTATCAATAACCGTATTTTTAAATTCCCCTAAATTATATTTATTCATCGCTGCACTTATAAAACCAATATCAAATTTAGCATTATGAGCAACCATGGGATCATCTTTAACAAATTCTAAAAATCTTTTAGTAACATTTTCTTCATTATCTTTATCTTCAAGCATTTCATCAGTAATATTTGTTAACTCTACAATCTTTTCTGGTAATTTTCTATAAGGATTAATAAGTTCATCAAAACGATCAGTAATTACTCCATTTTTAATTTTAACAGCACCTATTTCAATCATTTGATCAGAATATGGAGTAAATCCAGTTGTTTCTGTATCAAATACGACATATTCTTGCTCTAATAAATCATATTCTTTCAAATTAAAGATTAAATCTACTTCGTTATTAACAATACTCATTTCTGCCCCATAAATAACTTTAAATTTATCTTCTTCATTTTCAATATCTTTATTAATATCACATACTGTATGATATAGATCAGGATAAGATTGTAAACAGTTATGATCAGTTACTGCTACGGCTTTATGTCCTAATTTTTTAGCATATTTAACTAAAGATTTAGCATTTATAACTCCATCCATAGCACTCATCATTGTATGTGTATGTAACTCAACTCTTTTTTCTTCTTCTTCATCTAACGCTATGATATCTTTACTTTTAATTGCTTCAATACTTTTACCATTTAAAACCATTTGTTTTAAATAATTATCCATTTCTACATTACCAACAATTCGATACCAATTACCAACTTTTATTCCTTTTAAAATTTGATTATAATCAGTACTATTAAAACGAACAAATTTAACTAAAAAACTATCTGTTTTATCACTTACTTTTAAATTAATTATGTAAGCGGTAGCTTTTTGTCCTTTTCTTTCAGAATTATCAATTCCAAATATATAACCTTCAATTATAATATTTTTTTGTTCACCAACAATATTTTTAATGGGAGTAATCTCTCCATCTTTATGAAAACCAAAAATAACAGGATTTTCTTCTTTTTTTTCTGGAATTATTTCTTTAGCCATTTCTATTTCTTTTTTAATTTCTTCATTTTTAACTTCATCAATAGCTATTTCAATTTGATAATTACCTAATCCAAAATTTTTTAATTCCTCTAATATTTTATTTTTATAACTATTTAAAGCATTATATTCACTTTTATTACAAACTTCTAAATAAATAATATTATTATTTAACTTAGTGAAACTATTTTCTATACCTACTAAAGAAGGATGTTCAAATACTAAAGCATTTAAAATATTTTTAATATATTTTTCTATATCTGATTCATTTATATTTTCATAAACAAGTTCAATAAAACATTTATCTTTACCATTTATTCCTTTTTTAGCAGCATTAAATAAATCAATTATTACATCATATAATAAAACATTTACTGATTTTAAAAAGACATTGTATATTTTAGTTTCTCTATTAAATACTACTTTTTCTATTACTGTATTATTAAAATCATTTGTATATTCAAAATTAATGCTTTTAAAAAATCTTTTTAACTCATCCATGTTTTTACTACTCCTTAACTATATTACTTACTATTATACTATATTTATCTAATCTTTTTGATACTTTACCATATATTTTCACTAAATCATTACTTTTTAAATTTTTAATTAAATAATAATCTTTAGGAAAAATAGTAAAATCCATTGTTCCTAGTTCATCACTACCAGTTATAAAAGCCATCTCTTCATTCTTTTTAGTTTTTATTCTTTTTATATAATCTATTAAAACATAACAAATGACATTTTTAAAGATATTTTTTCTTAATTCATTAGATTTCATTATATTATGAGCTTTATATATACTAGCAGGATGATTAGTAATAAAAAAGCCATAACTATTAATTTCATTTTGTCTTAATATGCTTATATCATATTCATCTTCTTTATTTATTTCAGGTATTAATGCAAAATCTTCTAAATCATTATATAATTTACCATAATTCATATAAATATCTAAATTATTTATTAATGTTTTATTATTTACTTTAAATGGTTTTAAAGCACTACTATTAATTAACATTATATAATCATTCTTATTCATAAAACTAATTGTTCTTCTAAAAAAATCAAATTCATCTTTAAATAAACCATTTTGTTTTCGTTCATTTATTATATTAGTAATTAAATCATTTTTAAAATTTTTAAGCATCTTAAATGGTAAAATAACAATATCTTTAATTAATTCAAAATTATATGAAGAATAATTTATATTTATAGGACTAATTTTATATCCATATTCTTTTAATTCATTTAAATAAAGTTTTGTTTTTTCAATACTTCCTAAAGAATTATTTAATAATTCAAATGTAAAAAGAGCTCTATAATGAACTTTTAAATAAGCCATTTGATAAGAAATAATAGCATATGAAACTGAATGAGCTTTATTAAATCCATAAGATGCAAACGATAAAATATGGGAATATATATTACTAGCTAAATTTTTATCATAACCATTTTGCATACTTCTTTTTATAAATTCTTCTTTCTTAGTTAAAATTATATCTTCTTTCTTTTTAGCCATTGCTCTTCTTATATTATCAGCTTCTGCATAACTAAAATTAGCCATTTTAACTAATATACTAATAACTTGTTCTTGGTATACTATTACTCCTTTTGTTTCTTCTAAGATGTCTTTTAAATCTTCATGCTCATAAGTTATTTTTTCTAAGTTATTTTTTCTTCTTACGTATGTTTCTAACTCTTTAGAGGGTCCGGGACGGACTAACGCAATTGATGCGACTAATTCTTCAAAATTTCTTGGTTTATATTTAAGTAACATTTGTTTAAAAACAGGAGTTTCAAATTGAAATATTCCATCCGTTTTAGCATCACAAAATAAGTTGTATACTTTTGGATCATTTAAGGGGATTTTGCTTAAGTCAAAATCCTTAATATTTTTAATAACATTACTAATAATACTTAAATTTTTAAGTCCTAGAAAATCCATCTTTAATAAACCTAAATCTTCTAAATATTCCATACCTACACCAGTTAAATAAACATCATTTTTTTTATACATAGGAATAATTTCATCTAAATTTTTATTAGCAATAACTATACCTGCAGCATGAGTACTAATATTTCTTTTTAATCCTTCTAATTTAAGACTTATTTTATATAAGTCTTTTAATTCTTTATAATTATTTAAATAATCTTGAACTTTTTTCTCTTTTAAATTTTTTTGAAGATTAGCATCTTTATTTAGGACTTTTAAAAATTTATTTAAAAGTCCATCATCAACTTTTAAAATATTACCTACTTCTCTTAAAACTAATCTAGTTTTCAAAGTGGTAAAAGTCATACCTCCCGATACATTAAATTTTCCATACTTTTCTTTAACATAATTTATAACATCTTCTCTTCTTGTATTATCAAAATCAATATCAATATCAGGCATAGATACTCTTTCATAATTTAAAAATCTTTCAAATAATAAATTATATTTAATGGGATCAATGTCGGTAATTCCAATAACAAAACTTACTAAAGAGCCAGCGGCACTTCCTCTTCCTGGTCCTACTAAAATACCATTTTTTTTAGCATATAAAACATAATCATACACTATTAAAAAATAATCAACAAATCCCATTTTATTAATAACACTAAGTTCATATTTTAATCTGTCTAAATATACTTTAGTAACATTACCATTTAATCTTTTTTTTAATCCTTTTAAAGCTAAATTAGACAAGTAAGAAAAAGAATCTATATCTTTATTATATTTAGGTATATATCTTTCATTTTTAGGCATTTCTATATTAATTAAACTAACAAAATAATCTATTCTATCTAAATCTTCTTTAGTTAAAGATTCATAATCCATATAATTATGTAAATATTCTTTTTCTTCAATATCTTTTAGTTTATCTAAATATTTTAAATATTGTAAATCTTCTTTTTTAAATACTTTAATATCATTAACATATAAAACATTATTAGTAATAATTAAACTATTTTGTAATTCTATATTATTTTCATAACCTAAAAATCTATCTTTTATAAATTTTAAATCATCAAATAAATTTCTACTAATAAAAGGTATTATAAGAATTAAATTATCACTATAATTTTGTAATTCAACAATACTTATTTCTCTTTCACAAATAATAGAATTTATTTTCAATAAATTCTTATAACCTAAGTAGTTTTTAGCATATAAATATATTTTTTCACTATTAATAGTTATTTCTAATCCAATAAGAGGTTTAATATTATTATTAATACATGTTTCATAAAATTCAACTGCTCCAAAAAGATTTGTATCACATATACCACAACTTTTTATTTTATTTTGAAGACAAAAATTTATTAAATCTTTAACTTTAATTAAACTTTTTAAAAGACTATAATCTGTTGTAACTTTAAGTGGTGTATACATGTGACCCTCCTTCAAGTTCATTATAACACATTCCTAAAAATATTTGACATATCTTTTATTATATGATAAAGTTTTTAAGAGAAAAAGGAGGCATTATAATGGCAAAAAAAGTTACTACAAAAAAACCTTTAACAGGAAATTTAAGAAGCCATGCTTTAAATGCTACAAAAATGAAACAAAAACCAAATTTACAAAAGAAAACAATTGATGGTAAAAAAGTAATTATAAGTGCAAGAGAAGCTAAAAAATTAAAATAATTAATAAAATTAATGAAGAAGAAATTCTTCTTTTTTTATACTTAAAAAAGGGAGGTCGTTACTTCTCCCAGGGTTAAGTTAAGTCTATTTTTACGTCTTCGTTGACGAGGTTTTTTATTTTTTATTATATTTGTTTTATAATCAACTTGCTATGTAGAATGGATTTTGTGTTGTACCTGAACCAGCAATATTTATATCATTTTTTAGATAGAAGACGGGTCTAACTACGGCAACACGACCTAGATAGTCATGCATCACCGCCCCATCCGATGCCAAACTCCACGCACCGAAGTCATTGGAATCCTTTATATAGCTTCGACCAATACGAGTCATAAACCATTCCACATGAGATGTATCTCCATTATGTGCCATATGCATCCATCCATTATTCATACATTTTTGAAATAAAGTTTTGCCTTTATCAACATTACATTCATTTTCTTTTGATTGATAATAATAATCATGTAAGTACATTAATCCTATTTTTGCTTTTTTTTTGTCTTCCCATTTTTTTATTATTATTTCTTTTCCTTTTTCTGATGGTATTTTTCCATAATATTGACTATCCTCTTTTCCTGTTTCTATTTGATATAATTCTTCTCCTGTTAAATTTATTGCATATGTAAAATCTATATCTCCATACCACCAATTCCATTCCTCTATTTTTGTTTTTATTTCATTACTTAATGTTTCGTAAAATGTTTCATTTAATGTTTTATATATCTCACTACTTGGCCATTCGGGACAACCACTTACATCACACTTGTATTTTTCAGTAGTTGAAGTTTCATTATATTTTGTATTCCATGCAAATTCTGATGTGCCTTCATCATTATACTTGATTTGTTTTATCACTTTGATATTTCCTTCTTCTGTTATTCCTATTATTCTATACATTTCATCACTTTGATTTGAGCATCCTGCTGAACCCAATTGTTTTAAACATATATAATTATCGGCAGTTGTTCCTTGATATCTATACATTCCTCCTACTGGTTCAGTACTTAAGCCTGCTCCTGATTTTGCTCTTAAATCATTTACTGATAATGGTTTATCAAAGTATAAATAACAATATAAAGTCTTATTTGTACTTATTGTTGCTTTATTACTTTCCGAATCATATTTTAAACTATTTTCTATTTTTTCTCCATTATTATCCATACATCCTGATTTATCACTGTTAAACTTATAACCTTTTTCTGGAAAATTACTATCTTCACTTTGAATATATTCACCATTATCATTTTGAAGCATTATCGCAAACATATTATTTTTTCCTACTTCTTTTAAACTTACTGTATCTAATGTTGCATTTACCGATTTATTCTTGCTTATAAAAACTATACTTGTTGTTAATACTAATAGTAAAATTATAGAAAATATAATTAATTTATTTTTCATTACAACTAACTCCTTTTTATAGACATTGTTGCCCCAATGATAATATAACACTTATGGGGCATTCTTGTCAATGTAAAAATGAGACATAGTTGCTACAATTTTTTTGGAGAGAGACAGAATGCTAAAAGATTATAGAAAAAGAAAAAATTTGTCACAAGAAGAATTAGAAAAATTAACTAACTTAGATAGAAAAACAATTTTTAGAATTGAAAATGATTTAAATATGCCTTTACTTGATACATTTGCAAAACTTGCTGAGGCTTTAGAATTAAGTGATGAAGAAATTGTTAAAGAAGTTAAAAATAGTATTAAAAAAGGAAAATAAATACAGATTAAATTTTTTATTTACATTATTTAAAATATTAATTAATAATAGTATTGTTTTATAATATACTTATATATGACGGGAGATGGTAGCCCCAGCCTAGCTTCGGCGGTCATAGTATTACTGTGATTACAAAAAGTAGAAGACCCTTAGCCCCATCAGTCGGGCGCTACCACTTATTTTTTATTAATAAGTATTTTAAAAAAGGGAGGTCGTTACTTCTCCCAGGGTTAAGTTAAGTCTATTTTTACGTCTTCGTTGACGAGTTTTTTATTTGATTTATTATTTTATCAATTTGCTATGTAGAATGGATTAGATCTTGATCCTGCTCCTCCTAATTCTATATCGAATTTTAGATAAAAGACTGGGCGAACCGCATACGTACAGTTCAAGGTGTAGTTGCCGAAAAAGCCTTGATTAAACAAAGCCCATGCATAGGAGTTACCGCTCAAGTTATCATACCGACCAACTTTGGACATGGTCCATTCGTTATATGTTGTACTACTTAATGATTCATTATTTGTTTCATGTATCCAGCTTCCTTTACATTTTGTTTCATAATCTCCACTTCTACAATTTTTTTCATGTCCTGTTTCACTTATTGCATATAAATAATCGCTTAAATACATTAATCCTATTGATGATTCTTCATTCATCTTTTGCCATTTTTGATTTGTTACTTTTTCTCCACTTTCTATTTTATATATTGTTTCACTTGTTTGTGAATCCGTATATTCATATCCTATATCTCCATAATACCAATTTTGTGGCTTTATTTTTCCTTGTATTTTACTATCTAATGTACTTAAGAATGAACTATCATTTGTATTTAATTCTTTAAATACATCACTATTAGGCCAATCACAATTATTATCTGAACAATCAGATGACTCAAATTTTGTATTCCATGCAAATGTATTTATATTTCCTTTTTGATATCTTATTTGTTTTATGACTTTGATATTTCCTTCTGGTGTTATTCCTATAATCCTGTACATGTTTTCATCATTTCCACTTGTAGTACATCCTGCTAAACCCACTGTTTTTAAACATATATAATTGTTTGTTACTGTACTGTTTGTCCCTATATATCTATACATTCCTCCGACTAAATTGGTACTTAATCCTTTTGTATTTTTTAATTTTTGTATTAATTCTTTTGCATTACTCTTATCAAAATATAAATAACAATATGAAGTTCTGTTTGTACTTACTGTTACTTTTTTACTATCTGAATCATATGTTAAAATGTTTTCTATTTTTACTCCATTATTATCCATACATCCAGATAAGGTTTCGTTTATTTGATAACCTTCTTCATTTGGAAATGCATCACTTTTAGTATATTCTCCACTACCATCATTTATCATTATCGCAAACATATTATCTTTTTCTACTTCTTTTAAACTTACTGTATCTAATGTTGCATTTGCCGATTTATTTTTGCTTATAAAAACTATACTTGTTGTTAATAATAATATTACTATAGATATAGAAAGAATTTTTATTTTTTTATTCATAATGCTCACCTTCATAGTATGTGATTATCAGTCATACTATAAGATTAGTGTAACAGTTTTATATGTGCTTGTCAAGCACACTTTCGGAAATATCTAAAAAATATATAATAAAATGTAAATAGGTGTTATTCATGGTTATAAATACGGATAAATACAAACAAAATGAAATCTTAAGATTTATGAGAGAAGCAACAAACTTATCTCAAAATGAATTTGCTAAAAGTATTAATAAATCTAAAGATTGGGTAAGAAAAAATGAATATGGTTTAACAAACTATTATTTTAAAGATTTAATTGAAATAGCTAAAAAGCATGGATTTGAGATAAGAATTATTAAAAAGTAAAAGCACAAAAAAATATTAAACTTATTGAAAGCTTAATATTTTTTTTATTTATCTTCTAATTTATCTAAAATATTTTTAAATGTTTCTTCATTCCAAATAGTTATACCTAAATCTTTAGCTTTAGTATATTTACTACCAGGGGATTCTCCTACTATAACGACATCAGTTTTTTTACTAACTGATTCTGAAAATGTTCCATTATATTCTTCAATTAAAGCTCTAATCTCATCTCTATTCATGAATGAGATAGTACCTGTCATTACAAACTTTTTATTAGTAAAATAATCATTTACTTTTTTCTTAATACCAAGATATTTCATATTTATATCTAACATTTTTAAAGCATCTATTAAATTTCTATTTTCTTTAAAATAATTATATATATTATCTGCTAGAATACTACCAATATCTCTAATTGTTTTTAACTCTTCAATACTAGCATTCATTAAATTATCAATATCACCATAATATTCAGCGAGTAGTTTGGCAGTTTTACTGCCTACACCCGGTATACCTAAACCAAATAATAATTTTTCTAAACTATTTTTTTTACTATTATTTACAGCATCAATCATATTTTGAAAACTTTTTTTACCAAAACCTTCTAAAGTTAATATTTCTTCTTCATGTTCTTCTAAATGATAAAAATCAGTTATACTTGTTAAAAAACCTTCATTATAAAAATCTTCAATTATTTCATCACCTAAACCATCAATATTCATTGCATCTCTTGATGCAAAATGAATTAACCCTTCAATACCTCTTGCTGGACATAAATCATTTGGACAATAATAATCAACTTGTCCTTCTTTTTTAATTAGTTTAGTATGACAAATTGGACACTCACTAATCATTTTAAATGGTTTTTCAATTCCTACTCTTCTTTCTTTTAATGCTCCCTTAACTTCAGGAATAACATCACCAGCTTTATGAACTAAAACAGTATCTCCAATCATAAGGCCTAAATTATTGACAAAATCTTCATTATGTAAAGTTGCTCTTGTAATAGTAGAACCCATTACTAATACTGGTTCTAAAACAGCATTGGGAGTAATTTGCCCAGTTCTTCCTACAGTAAAAATAATATCTACAAGTTTAGTTAAAACATCACTATGAGGAAATTTATAGGCAATTACCCATCTTGGATATTTAGCAGTCCTTCCTAATTCATCTTGCTTTTTAATATCATTAACTTTTATAACTACACCATCAATTTCATAAGGTAATTCTTCTCTTTTTTCAGTATATTCATGAATAAAATCTATGGCTTCATCAATAGATGAAACTAATCTATTAACAGGATTAACTTTAAATCCTAAACTTTTCATAAAATTTAAAGCTTCCATATGAGTATTAATTCCATAATCAAGAGGATTAGGTAAATGATAAATAAAATTATTTAAATTTCTTTTAGCAGCAATTTTAGAATCAAGTTGTCTTACACTTCCTGCAGCAGCATTTCGAACATTTTGTAAAAGAGGTTCACCATTTAACTCTCTTTCTTTATTTAATTTAGCAAGAGTTTTTTTATCCATATAGATTTCTCCTCTTACTTCTATATCAATTGGTTCATTTAACTTTAAAGGTATTACTTTAATTGTTTTAACATTGTGAGTAATATCTTCTCCAATTATTCCATCTCCACGAGTAGCTCCTCTTACTAATACTCCTTTTTCATATTGTAATGAAACTGCTAAACCATCTATTTTAAGTTCACAAACATATTCTGGTTCAATACCCATTTTTTTAATTCTATTATCAAATTCTCTAATTTCATCTTCATTAAAAACATCACTAATACTTAAAAGAGGAATTTTATGTGTAACTTTATTAAATTTATCAATGACTTCTCCTCCCACTCTTTTAGTAGGACTATCAGGATAAGCATATTCAGGATATTTATTTTCTAAAACTTCTAATTCTCTTAAATATTTATCATATTCTTGATCGGTAATAGTAGGCTTATCTAAAACATAATAATTATAATTTGCTTCATTTAATAAACTAATAAGTTCTTTTATTCTTTTTTCAGCATCCATTTTTACCCCCATAAATCTTCATTATATATTCCTAATTCTATTTCTTTTCTAATTCCTTTTTTTAAATTTTCTAAATCTTCTTTATAAGTAATTCCATAATAATTACTATTAGTTTTAATAATTTTTATAGGCATACCATTTTCCTTAGCACTATTTACAACTACTACCGGAAGTAACCATTCTGTATTCATTAAATCATTTTGACTATTAAAAAATTCTTTAATATTTCTTTCTAAGTAATCAAATATTTTTGGAGTTAAACAAATTAAATTCATTGAAACAGAATGCGTATTCTCTATTTCAAAATCATCTTCATTAGATAAAGGACTAGCAATTATTTTACCATTTACTTTTTCAATAGAGCTTTCAACTATTTTTTCTAAATTATCATTTTTAGTAAAAATAACTCCTCTTTTAACAGAACCATTATCAGTTAAAGTTTTTCCTACTTCATAACCAATAATTGCATATTCATTATCTTTACAATTTTTTAAAAATTCAGCAGCTTTCATATAACCATCTCGGCCATAAAAATCATCAGCATTTATAATTGCAAAATTTTCATTTATAACATCTTTAGCACTATAAAGAGCATGAGCTGTACCAAGAGGTTTAATTCTTTCTTTAGGAATATTTATTCCTTCCGGAACATTTTCATTACTTTGAAAAACATATTCTACTTTAATTTTTTCTTCTATTCTTTTACCAATAGTACGACTAAAAATCTCATAATTTTCTTTTTTTATAACAAATACAACTTTATTAAAACCAGCATTTATTGCATCATTAATAGAATAATCTATAATATATTCATTGTTAGGTCCAACTGGTTCAATTTGTTTTAATCCTCCAAATCTACTACCCATTCCTGCTGCTAAAACTAAAAGAGTTAAATCTTTTTTCATCATATCATCTCCTTAATTATCTTTTTTTTAATCCTTTATAATTTTTTAAAATCTTTTTAACTCCAAATCTTTTATTAAAAGCCACTGTTATAAATCTATCATCAATAGCTACAACGACACCTCTTCCAAAGGATAAATGTTCAACAATATCTCCTGTTTTAAATTCTTCATTACTTTCATCATAAAATAAAGTTTTATTTACTTTCTTTTCTTCTATACCTTCAATATATTCTTTAGATATTTCATCAATAAACCTAGAAGGTGGATTCATCATTTCATTACCATAAAGTATTCGCATTTTAGCGTTTGTTAAATATAATCTTTCTTTAGCTCTGGTAATACCTACATAACATAATCTTCTTTCTTCTTCAATACCATTTTCTTCATTAAAAGAATTAACATGGGGCATTAAGCCTTCTTCCATTCCTACCATAAATACAACTTTAAACTCAAGTCCTTTAGCAGAATGAAAAGTCATAAGAGTTATAGCATCATCAAAATCTTTATGTTCTGTAATATCTGCAATTAAACTTATTTCATCTAAAAAATCTTGTAGTTCAACATTACCAGTTACATTTTGATAATTTTCGGTAATACTTCTAAATTCCATTAAGTTTTCTAAACGAATTTCCCCCTCAATATTATTAGTGGCTGTTAAATTTTCTTTTATTCCACTTTTTTTAAGTACTTCATCAATTAATTCAGTTAAAGATAAATTACTTGCTTCTAAAGTTAACTCTTCAATAATTTTTTTAAACTCTAATTCTTTACCACTTTTTATAACATTATATATTGAAGTATTATTTTCATTAGCTAAATTTTCTAAATTTTCAATAGTTTTTGTACCAATACCTCTTTTTGGTTCATTAATAATTCTTTTTAAAGATATATCATCATCATGATTACTAATTAATTTTAAATAACTAATTAAATCTTTAATTTCTTTTCTTTTATAAAAGTAAAAACTTCCAACAACTTTATAAGGTAAATTATTTTTAATCATTGCTTCTTCATAAACTCTTGATTGAGCATTTGTCCGATAAAATATAGCTATATCTTTTTTTTGATATCCTAATTCTAAAAGATTATTTATTTCATTAACAACAATATTAGCTTCTCCTAAACCATCATTACTTCTTAAATATTTAAGTTTTACTCCTTCACCTAATTCACTATATAAATTAACTTCTTTTTTATGAATATTATTCTTTATAACTGAATTAGCAGCATTTAATATTGTAGTAGTACTTCTGTAATTTTGATTTAATACAATAACTTTAGCATCATGATAATCTCTTTCAAAATTAACAATATTTTTATAATTAGCTTGTCTAAAACCATATATAGCTTGATTTTGATCTCCTACTACAAAAATGTTACGATATTTTTCACTAAGTAATTTAATTAATTTATATTGTACTTCGTTAGTATCTTGATACTCATCTACTAAAATATATTTATATCTTTCTTGATATTTGTCTAATATATCTTTATTATGAACAAAAAGATCAACTGGCATTTTTAATAAATCATCAAAATCAATAACATTATTTTTCTTTAATACTTTTTGATATTCAAAATAAATATTTGCCACTTTTTGTTCTACTTCTGTTCTAAAAAATTTACTAACTTCACTATCTGTTAACATTTCATTTTTAATATAACTTATTCTATTTCTAACATAAGATGGTGCTATTTCTTTAATATCATATCCTAAATCTTTCATTGTTTTTTTAATAATTGTTAAAACATCATCAGAATCCATTATAGTAAAATTTTTAGAAAGACCTAGTTCACTATAATTTTCTTTAATAATTCTAAGTCCAAAAGAATGAAATGTCCCAACAAATGCATAATTATCAGAAGTTATTTTACTTATTCTTTCTTTCATTTCTTTGGCAGCTTTATTTGTAAAAGTTATAGCTAATATATTACTACTAAAAATACCTTGTAAAATTAAATATGCAATTCTAGTTGTTAAAACCTTTGTTTTACCAGATCCTGCTCCTGCTACGACAAGACAAGGACCATCTATATGCATTACAGCTTCTTTTTGTTCTTTATTAAGGGTGTCTAAATAATTCATGTTCTATCTACCTCTATATATAAATTATAACATTTTACATATGCTTAGTCATTAAAAATATGAAATAATAATTACCAAAATATTCAACTTTTTTTAATTGTTTTGCTTATTTAATAAAGCTAACAATTTTAAAACTATAAATATATACAACAGTATAAAAATTAAGAATAATAAATATAAATGAATTAATTGATACTTAACAAGAATCATTGTTGCAAATAAACTTAATATAAATACAACTAATCTTCTCATAAATTGAAAATATAAAATTGCCTTTTCCTTATCTTCTTTTTTAGTATTTGTAAGAAGGATATTACTTAATAAATTTTCTGTAGGATCTCTTAATGCTACTAGAATAATAAAACCAATAGCCATCATTATAGAACTATATATATTTGTAAATAATATTTTTCCAATAATAAATAATAACACTGAAATTAACAATCCAAAATAAATTATATATAATGTCTTATTTTTAAATTTATCATATATTTTTCCAAATATTATATTTAATATTAACCTTGATAATCGTGATAAAAATAAAATTATTGATAAAACTAAAGTCACAGTATTAGTTTTTAAGAAATTTTGTAATTCATATTGCATAAATAATTTATCATTTGTTTGACAAACAACAATAGTACCATATATTAAACCATAAACAATCATACTTATAATCATAATTTTATTAAAATAAAATTTATTTTTTTCTTTTTCATTTAAATCTGTTTCTCTACTATTGAATTCTATTTCATATATAAAATATGACATTATAAAATTATTAAAACAAATTAATATACATATAACCATTGGTAAGTATGGATTAATATTAAATAAAATTCCTGAGGTTAAAGTTGCAATCATTGTTGCAATAGAATAAATTGTAGTTGCTTTAGTTTTTATTTTTATAAAATCATTTTCTTTATTTTGATATACTAAATTATTATTTAAAACTACTTGATCAACACTTTTAAAAACAAAACCAACATCATAAAAAATTTCTGCTAAAACAAAAAATATTAAATGATTAGAAATAGTAAATAATATTGCAGAAATTAATAGTAAAAATGTTCCTAATCTTATTGAATGTATATTTCCTATTTTTTTTATTATCTTATGAGAAAACAAATAAAATATTAGTGATACTAAAACTCCTATTGTTGTCATAAAATTAATTTCTGAAGAAGTTAATCTTTTAAAAGTTGTTAAAAATAATGTATTTATTGCAATAAAAAAAATTAAGTCTGATGAAAGTCCATAAAAAATTGGATAAATTTTATTACTAAGTTTAATATGTTTATCTTTTAAATTATTCATATAACATCCTTCACTACTAATTATTTTTTTTAAACTATATTTTTAATTTTTTTATCATAATCACTTTTTATTCTTGCACTAAAATCAAATGCAAATTGTTCTAAATATTCAATAACTATATCCAAATGTTTTTCAAAATCGACATCTTTATTAATATCTTTTAAATATTTTGAAACTATTTTATTAGTATTAATTCTGTTAACATAAAAATACAATAAATTAGTATTACCAATTTTTTCTCTACCAGATTTAACAATAGAAATTAAGTATTCACGACAAGATGAGGAACCAGTTAATCCAATATCAAACATTATAAGTACACAACCTATAAAAATCTTATCAGTTCCATCGGAAGGTAATGTTTTTTTAGTAAATTCTAATAATTGATCTATAGATTTAGAATTTACATATTCTTCTGAAAATATTTGTAAAAATTTATTAATAATCATTTTATTTCCTCACTTTATGAAGTTGTTTTTTTTATGTTTTAATTTAGTAAAATAATATTGATTAAAGAACAAATGTTTGCTATAATTTTATTAGGAACGTTTAATAGTTGGGTGATTTGCCGAACTTCATAATTGAAGGGAGGTGATAGGATGTCAAAAAAAGATTTTCTAATTTTATTTTTGATTATCATTATCCTTTTACTTATAGTTTTACTATTTGTAATTCTAAAATAAAAGAAAGCGCCTAACTCAGCAATGATTTAGGTGCCACATATATAACGGCAACACTCAACATGCTATAATTGAATGTTCCTTTTTTTATTTTATTCAAGTTTCCTTGACATATTCATCATAACATAAAAACGACCTTTTTACAAGCCGTTTTCCTATTATTTATTTTTAAATCGTAACTATTCAGACTAAGACATACTAAAACGAGGGCATATTAAGTAAATGGCTCTCTTTTTAGTTAAATAAAATT
>CANQAK010000019.1 GCA_947589495.1 uncultured Bacilli bacterium
TTTTTTAGGTTAAGAATAATGTATATTATGAATAAAAAACTAAGTGGAATAACTAAAAAGGATAGAAATCAAAAAAATAAAAAAAATAGATGTTATTAGCGATAAAAAAACAACAATATTTTTTAAATACAAAAAATAAGGGTCAACCCCTTATTTTATAGTGTTTTCATTAAATTTTACTCCCCAGTAGAATTTTTAGAGCCACTATTTTTTTTTAAATATTCTTTTTCGTAACTTGGTTGTAACTTTGTTTAGTATATAATTATATAAAGAAGGGAGATTTTTTAAAATGGAAATATTAAAAGTAGAAAATTTAACAAAGATTTATGGAAAAGATTCAACAAAGGTTGTAGCCTTAGATAATGTATCGTTTTCTGTAGAAAAAGGAGAATTTGTAGCTATTGTGGGAGCATCAGGAAGTGGTAAATCAACTCTTTTACATTTAATTGGTGGAGTAGATAAACCAACACGTGGAAAAGTCTTTATAGATGGATTAGATATTCATGAATTTGATGATGATAAACTTGCTATATTTAGAAGAAGACAAATAGGGTTAATATATCAATTTTATAATTTAATACCTATTTTAAATGTAGAAGAAAATATTACTTTACCACTAGCATTAGATAATCGTAAAGTAGATAAAGAAACTCTAAATAATATGTTAAAACTATTGGGTTTACAAAATAGATTGAATCATCTTCCTAATGAATTATCGGGTGGAGAACAACAAAGAACAAGTATAGGAAGAGCCTTAATTACTAATCCAGCTTTAATTTTAGCAGATGAACCGACCGGTAACTTAGATACTAAAGCTACTGATGAAATAGTCGCGTTGCTTAAGAAATCCAATAAAGAATTAAACCAAACTATTATTATGATTACACATAATTTAGAAATAGCTAAATATGCTGATAGAATAATTAAAATTGAAGATGGAAAAATTGCATCGGAGGTATAAAAGATGGATTTACTTAATAAATTAACGATTAAAAATTTAAAATTAAATAAAAAAAGAACAATTGTAACTATTATAGGAATTATTTTATCTGTTGCTTTAATTACTGCTGTAGCATCAATTTATACCAGTTTTATAACCTCTTTAATTAATTTTGAAACTTATGAAAAAGGAAACTTTCATGTAGCATTTTATGATGTCCCGATAGAGGATTTAGATGTCTTTAAGTATAATCAAGAAATAGAAAATGTTAATTTAATAAAAGATATTGGTTATGCTAAAATTGATTCAAAAAATAAAGATAAACCTTATGCTTATATTAAAGCTTTTACTAAAAATTCTTTAGAAAATTTATCTATAAAATTAGTTGAAGGAAGACTGCCAAATAATGAAAATGAAATAGTTATACCTACTCATTTGAAAACAAATGGTAGACTAGCACTGGAAATCGGTAGTGAAATTACCTTAGATATTGGAACACGTATTAATTTAGATGATGGTGTTATTTTAGAACAAAATAATTCTTTTATAACTAATGAAGAAATAATTAATACTACACAAAAAACTTATAAAATTGTAGGTATTATTGAACGTCCTGCTACTAATATTGAAAGCTATACAGCACCAGGGTACACATTTGTTACATTTACTAGTGAAGAAAATTTAGATAAAAATATTGATGTATTTGTAAAGTATACTAAAGATGGCGTAAAAAATGCTTATAAATTAACAGCAAATATTTTAGGTATTGATGAAAATTTATTTTCAAATTATTATAAAGGAACTGCCTCTAATGAAGAAATAGAAAATTATATTAAAGAAAAAGATAAAGAAAAATACGATATTAATATAAATTCTTATTTAATTGATTTAGAAACTAATCCTTTAGGAGTAAATAATGTTGGAGGATTATCTATTGTAGTTAGTATAGTAATAGGAATTATTATCTTTACATCAGTTTTTTGTATAAAAAATAGTTTTGATATTTCAATTACTGAAAAAATAAAACAGTATGGAATGCTAAAAAGTATTGGAGCTACAAAAAAGCAAATAAAAAGAAATGTTTTTTATGAAGCAACTATTCTAGGACTTATAGGTATTCCTTTAGGAATACTTTGTGGATTAATTGCATCATACATCCTCATTATAATAAGTAATTACTTTTTAAAGGATAGTTTAGCTATTGGTTTAAATTTAAAATTTTCATTTTCAATAATATCTATCATTATAGCAATGATTCTTGGAATGATAACAATTTATTTATCAGCATTAAAAAGTGCTAAAAGAGCCTCAAAAATATCTCCAATAGATTCAATTAGAAATAGTGCTAATATCAAAATAAATTCTAAAAAAATTAGATCACCAAAATTTATTAAAAGTATATTTGGAGTAGGAGGAGAAATATCTTATAAAAATTTGGGTAGAAATAAGAAAAAATATAGAACAACCGTAATTTCTATAATAGTATCAGTTTTTGTTTTTATTGCTTTATTTAGTTTTATGAGTATGGCTTTTGATTCAGTAGAAAATGAATTAAAAATTTCTGAATATAATCTTTCATTATCAGCTTCAAACGTTCTTAAAGATAACTTTTCTAAGTATGTTAATACTACTAAATTAGATAATATTGAAAATTATACAATATTAAGACAAATAGGATTTAGTTATGAAAATAAAAAATTAAATCCTGAATATAAAGAATTTTTACATATAAAAGAAAATAATAATACTAATAATGACAGTGATTATATTAATATTTATGCTTTAGGAATAGATGAATATAAAAAGTATATTAGTGAATTGGGTTTAAATTATGATGAAGTATATGATAAAGGAATTATGATGGATTATTTAACTGTTGGTTATCAAAAAGTAGATAATACAAAGAAAAATAGAACTAAAATGGTTTATAAAACTTTAAGATATACCGATTTTAAAGTAGGAGATTTACTATCTGGCGTGTTAAATGATGATAAAAAATATTCTCTTGAAATTGGTTATATTACTGATAAAATGCCTTTTGGATTAAAAAATATGCAAGATACATATATCATAATAAGTGATGAAGAGTATGATAAATTATCTACAGAAAATAGTGATAATTCTTTAAATATATTTTATAAATCTAATAATGTTAATAAATTACAAGATGATATTGATGAGTTATTAAAGGGAGAAAATTATAATTTAAATAATATAGAAGAAAATGTAAAAATGATGAATAATTTATTTGTATTAGTGGGAATATTCCTATATGGATTTATAATAGTTATTTCATTAATAGGTATAACAAATATTTTTAATACTATAACTACTAATATGGAATTAAGAAAAGGTGAATTTGCTATGTTAAAATCTATTGGTATGACTACGAAAGAATTTAATAAAATGATTAGATTAGAAACATTTTTTATGGGAATGAAATCTCTTATTATTGGAATACCTATTGGAATAATTCTATCTTATATAATTTATTATTTTTTACAAAAAGATTCAGGTTTACCTTATAAATTACCAATATTAGCAATTATTATATCTGTATTAGCAGTATTTATTCTTATATCTTTAATAATGAAATATTCAATGAATAAGATAAATAAACAAAATACAATAGAAACAATTAGAAATGAAAATATTTAGTAACTAGGGGCTAAAAGCCCCTTTTGATATGATATAATTGTATTTAGAAAGGAATAATTATTATGTTTATTTTATTAGTAGAAGATAATATATCAATTATTAAAGGACTTCTTTATTCTTTTGAAAAAAATAATTTAAAATTAATATATAAAACAAATATAGAAGATGCTAAAAAATATATTAGTAATAATAGTAATATCGATTTAATCATTTTAGATATAACTTTACCAGATGGAAATGGTTTTAATTTATATGAAAAAGTTATTAAAAATTTAAAGATTCCAACCATTTTTTTAACTGCTAAAGATGAAGAAGATGAGATAGTTAAAGGTTTAAATATTGGGGCAGAAGATTATATAACTAAACCATTTAGTACCAAAGAATTATTAGCAAGAGTAAATAAAGTATTATTACGTTCTAAAAAAATAAATTTAATAAAGGTAAAAGATATAACTTTTGATTTAGATAAAATGATATTGAAAAAAGGGGAAAAGGAAATTGAACTAAGTGCCATTGAATTAAATTTAGTTAATTTACTTTTTAATAATTTAGGAAAAGTTGTATCAAGAAATGTTATACTTGATAAAATATGGGAATGTACTGGTAATTATGTTGATGATCATACAATAACAGTATATTTTAATAGAATAAGAGAGAAAATAAAATCAGATATTATTAAGACAGTAAAAGGTATGGGATATAGAATAGATGAAGAATAAAATTAATTTAAAAAAGTGTTTAGAAATTGTTTTAATTACTTCTTTATGTTTTATAATTCTTTTTGTTGTATTAAATATTTATGAATATCAAGTGTATACAAAAAACTTTAATAATAAAATAAATAATATAGTTGATGTATTAGAAAGGGAATATCCTAATTTAGAAGAAAAAGAAATTATTGAAATTTTAAATAGTTCAAATGATTATCAAACAAATAATTTAAAAAAATATGGTTTAAATATTACTAATAAATCAATAGTTAAAGAAAATACAAAGAAATTTTATGAATTTATGGTAGTAAATACTATTGTATTTACTTTGGGAATTTTATGTATAATTATTTTATTCTTAATTTACTTAGGAAAAAGAAATAAATCTATAAGTGAAATTACTAAATATATTGAAGAATTAAATAAAAAAAATTATAGTTTAAAGATAGATTCTAATTCAGAAGATGAACTTTCAATATTAAAAAATGAAATATATAAAACAACAGTTATGTTAAAGAAAGTAGCAGAAAATTCAAATAAAGATAAGAAAAATTTAAAAAAATCTTTAGAAGATATATCTCATCAGTTAAAAACTCCCATTACAAGTATTTTAATTATGCTAGATAATTTAATTGCCGAACCCGATATGGATAAAGAAACAAGACAAGATTTTATAAGAGATATAAAACGTAACATAATTAATATTAATTTTTTTGTTCAATCTATTTTAAAATTATCAAAATTTGATGCAAATACCATTAAGTTTATTAAAGAAAAAACTAAAATAAAAGATATTATAAAAAATGCTAGTCAAAATGTTTCTACATTGTGTGATTTAAAAAATATTAAATTAAATATTAAAGGAGATAATAATGCATTTATTAATTGTGATTTTATGTGGCAAGTAGAAGCAATAACGAATATTATTAAAAATGCAGTTGAGTATTCTTATCCAAATAATAAAATAGATATTTTTTATGAACAAAATAATGTATATGGACTTATTACAATTAGAGATTATGGTAAAGGAATTGAAAAGGAAGAATTACCTCATATATTTGAAAGATTTTATAAAGGAGTTAATTCTTCTTCCGATAGTATTGGCATAGGTTTAGCATTAGCTAAAACCATCATTGAAAATGATAATGGTATTATTAGTGTTATAAAAGAAGAAAATGGTACTAAATTTATTATTAAATATTTTAATTTATAATAATTTTATGTCAAATTAAGAAAAATGTATGTATAAATAATTATATGTATGTTATAATATAAATGCCTAGTAAGGTAAGTTATTCATATAAAACCGACTATATAGATAAATTGGGGAACTAATTATTTAGTTGTGTTGAATGCTAACATTTATGTTAGAATCCTAATACTTTATATGTGTTCTACCACCTGCAAAACGCGGGATTTTATCAAGATAACTACCTCTAGGTTTTTAAATGGAGTTAAATATGTATGAAAAAATAATTAATTTAATTGGCATAGAGAATTTTAATAAATTAGCCAATTTAAAAATTCTCCTAGTTGGTGTAGGAGGAGTAGGGGGATTTGTTTTTGAGGGGTTAATTAGAAGTGGTATTAAAAATATAACTATTATTGATAAAGATATAGTAGAAATTTCTAATTTAAATAGACAATTAGTAGCTAATTTACAAACAATATCTCAAAGTAAAGTAGATATTGCTAAAAGGATAGCTAGTAATATCAATGAAAACATCAAAATAAACGCTATAAATGAATTTTTAAGTAAAGATAATATAAATAGTTTAGATAAAGATTTTGATTATATAATTGATGCTTGTGATACTTTAAAAACTAAATTAGAATTAATTAGATTTGCACTAGATAATAATATAAAGATAATCTCTTCAATGGGAGTAGGTAATCGTATAGATGCTAGTAAATTAAAAATTACTACTTTAGATAAAACTAATAATGATCCACTTGCTAAAAAATTAAGAAAATTAGTCAGAGAAGAAAAGTTAAATAATAAGATAGTAGTAGTTTGTAGTGATGAATTACCTTATAAAAGAAAAGATGTTGATTCACTTATAACTATTCCTGGAATTGCTGGATTACTAATTGTTAATTATATTATAAATGATATTATTAAATAACTATTTTTGCATATTTTGATGAATAGTATTTAAATTATTTTCTATATTATTATTTTTAGGAAGATAATATTTAGTATTTTTTAAATTTTCTGGAAGATATTCTTGTTTTACCCAATCATTTTTATAATTATGAGGGTATTTATAAAGAGGACTTCCATTTTTTATATGATTAGGAACATTTCCTGAATTACCTTTTCTTATATCATTTAAAGCATTATCTATAGCTAAAATAGCACTGTTGCTTTTAGGAGATAGAGCCATTTCAATAGCTATTTGAGCAAGGGGTATTCTAGCTTCTGGTAAACCAACTCGTAAAGATGCATTAATTGCAGCATCAACTCTTGGACCAATTCCAGGATTAGCAAGACCAATATCTTCATAAGCTATAACGGATAATCTTCTGTGAATGCTTTCTAAATCTTCTGCTTCAATTAATCTAGCTAAATAATGGATAGTGGCATCAACATCACTTCCTCTAATAGATTTTTGTAAAGCACTTAAAACATCATAATGTCCATCTTCATTTTTATCATGGAAAAAAACTGGTTTAGAATTAATTTGTTTTATTGTATCAATATCTACTTTATGTGATGAATTAAAATAATAAGCTATTTCTAAAAGATTTAATGCATTTCTAACATCTCCACTAGATAAAGCACTAATATATTTTAATGTTTCTAAAGATATATCTATTCCATCAAGTTTATTTAAAGATTTTTTTAATACTTTAATAATATCTTCATGAGTTAAAGGATTTAACTTAAATATTTGACATCTACTTCTAATAGCAGGATTAATGGTGTGATAAGGATTACTAGTAGTAAGCCCAATTAATATAATAGTACCATTTTCTAAATGGGGAAGTAATATATCTTGTTTATCTTTATTCATTCTATGTATTTCATCTACGACAAGTATTAAATCACCATAAAATTTAGCTTCTTCAATAGCTAATATAAAATCTTCTTTTTTATTCATTGTTGCATTCAAAAATTTAGTTCTAATTTTTAAATCATTACTTAAAGCATGAGCAATACTTGTCTTACCAGTTCCAGGTAAACCATAAAAAATCATTGAAAACATTTTCTTATTTTCAACTAAATTATTTAAAATTTTACCTTTGCCTACTAAATGAGTTTGCCCTACAATATCACTTAATGTTTGAGGTCTCATTGTATTTGCTAAAACTTCCATTTTATCACAGCCTTTATCCATATTATAACACTTATTAATTCATTTTGTGGTATAATTTATAATAGTGAGGAAATATGAAACAAGAAGTAGAATTAAGTAAAGATATTGAAGAGTATTTAAACTATTTAAAGTATGAAAGAAAACTTTCTCATAATACATATGAATCTTATCGTTATAATTTAATAAAGATCTCAGATTTTTTTAATAATACTGATTTAATTAATTTAACGGAAGATGATATTAGAAATTTCTTATATTTATCAAAAGAGAGTAGTAAAACAAATGCTCATTATTTAACGGTATTAAAATCATTTTATGATTATTTACTAGAAGTTGGCACTATTAAACAAAATCCTGCTTTAAATATAAAAATGCCTAAATTAGCTCAAAAATTACCTAATTTTTTAACGGAAGAAGAAGTATTTAAATTATTAGATATATCTTTACAAAAACCAATTGATTACCGAAATAAAGCTATGATGGAAGTATTATATGCGACAGGTATGCGAATATCTGAATTACTTAATTTAACAATATCTAATTATAATAAGGAAGATGCCTCAGTTAAAGTAATGGGGAAGGGTAGTAAAGAAAGAATAATTCCTTTAAGTGATATAACTATGAAATATTTAGATATGTATTTAGATAATTATAGAAAATTCTTATTAAAAAATGAACCATCTTTATATATATTTATTAATTATAATGGGAAGAAAATGTCCAGACAAGGATTTTTTAAAATATTAAATGAATTATGTCAAAAAAGTGGTATAAATAGACAAATATCTCCCCATGTATTAAGACATTCATTTGCAACGCATCTTTTAAATAATGGAGCAGATTTAAGAGTTATTCAAGAATTATTAGGGCATGAAAATATTAGTACAACAGAAATATATTCTCATATTTCTAATGAAAAAATTAGTGAAGATTATAAAAATCATCCTCACTTTGACAAATAAAAAGAAGACAATTATTCATGTCTTCTTTTAAAGTAATTTTACTATTTACTTTGATTATTGTTACGAGCTTTGTTATTTGATTGACTTCTGCTGTTTTGACTTCTACTGTTGTTTGATTGACTGTTATTAGCTCTATTATTGTTTTTAGAACTATTACTACTATTATTACAATTTCTCATATTTTTCTTCCCTCCTGTTATTATTATGGTTTTAAATTCTTTATTAATACTTGTAATATTCTTATTTTATTGGTAATAAATGGCTTATTAAAAAAGAAAATGATTAATTAAAATAAGAAGGATTCCTATAGCTAAACCTAGATAAATAAATTTATTTTCTTTGTAACTTAAAGCTTTAGGTAACATTTCATGAATAGATAGAGTAATCATTATACCTGCTACAAATAAAAGAACAATACTGATCATTAGATTAGTAATATAATTTTTTAAAAAGATATAGGCAAGGAGGGCACCAAGGGGTTCAGCAAGTCCTGATAAAAAAGTATTAAATAAAGCTTTTTTCTTTGATTTAGTAGCATAATAAATGGGAACTGCAATAGATATACCCTCAGGAATATTATGAAACATAATAGCTAAAGATAATTTTATACCTAAGCTAGGATTATGAACACTTCCCATAAATGTAGCAATTCCTTCGGGAAAATTATGGAGCATTAAAGCTAACATACTAAGAATACCTAATTTATATAAGGAATCAGTGTTATTATTAATTAGTTTATTAATAAATAATACGCTTATAATGCCTAGAAGAAAAGTAATTAATATAATTATTATACCTGTTAATTTCTGGTAATTAAAAAGGATTTGAAAAAAAGATGATGGTATTAAATCTGTAATACTAATACCTAAAATTATCGCTATTGAAAAAGATAAACAAAAAGTTATAAATTTATTTATTTTATTTTCTTTAATATTAAAAAAGATTATGATACTACCGAGTAGAGTAGACATACCAGCTATAGTAGAAGTTAAAAATGCATTTAATGTAGACATTATTATTCACCTAATAAAGTGTATGATTTAAATGGATAAATTAACTAAAAAAATAAAATATAAATTCTAATTATTATAGATGGTATAAAATAATTAAATATTTTTAGATATTTTTTTAAAAAGAGTATAATCTATTTTTCTTAAGTTTTATGTTTCAGAAGCTTTGGTTTACATAATATATATTATGCTTAATAGATAATTCTTATAAATTTAGTTATTTTTTCTATATTTAGTATACTCCCTATTAAATTATAATTAAATAATTTTTATTAAATAACATGTTAATTCATGTCAAACGTTAAAATAAGTTTTTATTTAACATTAAATATGAATTTATTATTTATATCCTTATTAAAATATTAAATTAGGTTAATATACGCGTATATCCTATTATTATATATTAAATAAGGATATATACGTGTATGTGTTTTAGACAAAAAAGAAAAAGAGTAGTGACTCTTATCTTTCAATTAATTCTGAACTTACCCAGTAGTAAGTATTATCATCTTTCTTTTTATAAACATGTTTATATCTCGTACCATATTTTTCCATAAATTTATAATCAACTTTTTTAAGTTTGGCATAAGCTTCTGTACATTCACTATTTTCAGTTGAAGTAGTGTAAGTTTTACTACATTTATCATTATTTATTTTAACAAAATAATCATATATTTCAATATTACTACCCTTCTCTACAGCTTTTTGCATTACCCGGTAGATTAATGAATCTCCTCCAATTGTATAAACAAATGATTCAGAAAGTCCACAGTAATAATAACCATCTTTTACATAACAGATATTAAAATCACTACTTTTAAATGATCCTTCCTCTTTTGGATTTACTCCAAATATTTTATTATATGTTTCATTAATATTTTTAGCTTCTACTTTAGTTATTGTACATTTATTAGAATCTTTATCTTTTCTAAATACCATATCTTCATAAGTACAAGTTTCTTTTTTCTTTTCTCCATCTACTGTAATTTCTTCAGTAACTTTATTATCAGTTTTTTGATATGCTAAACATTTTTTGACTTCTTCATCAATATCTTTATACTCTACTTTACCTTCTGTATAAACAAATAATCCTTCACAATTATTTAAATCATCACTACTAAAATAATTATGTAACTCTGTTACTAACTCATCATCTGTTTTTAAAGTCTTACCATTAAATACCCTTACTAATACTAAAATAATAGCAATAATAACTAATACACAAATTATTAAATTTAATATTTTATCTGCTTCTTTATAATTTTTCTTTTCTTTTTTCATACTACTTTACTACCTTTATTAAACCTTTCTTGATTGAATTTCTGCAATTTTTTCAAATACTTTTGCAGCATTGCCTTCATTTATTTCTGTAAACCCTAATTCTTTTAAAGCTTGAATTTTTATAGTATTTAACTGTTGAGTTCGGCTTAATTTTTCCTCTTTTTTAGCTTCAATTTCTTGAACAAATTTCTTTCTATTCTCTACTACTTTACTTTTACTAGCACCACCATTATTATATAAATTTAAGGCTGCATATAAAATACTTTCAAAAATAAATTGTTTATCTTCATTAAAAGCAAATTCTTCATGATGAATGAATCCATTTGTTTTAGCCATATAAGCTAAAATATATTTAATTTCTGGTACATTATCCATTGCTTGTAATAAATTATATAAATATTTAATGGCCGCTACATCATTATTTTTATTTTCTTCTAGTTTTTCTTTAATTAAAAAAGCTATATCATTAAGTAAAATTTTACTTTCTTTATCTAATCCTTTTAAATCTAATAAAGCATCTAAATCATTACCATTTTTAACACCTAAATTTAATCTTTTTTCAACATTCATTAGATATTCAGTGTCAACTTTAATTTTTGATATTTCTTCATTAGTTCCTTCTTTTAAATCTAAAAGTTGTAATAATAATATCTTTTTCTCTTTTGGCCATTTATCTAAACTATCCAATACTAAATAATTATATACCATTTGCCTAGAAACACCTAAGTACTTCGAAAGTCTTACTTTGGAAACCCCTAATTCTTGTAATAAATCATTTAACTTATCCATTACACCCACTTGCTTTCTTTTTTCTATCATTTACAATATAATTATATATAACTTAACACTTAGTTGTCAAGAAAATAACGTAAAACTTTAATTAATATATTATTTTACTTCACTCTTTCTTATAATATATAGTTTTTTCTTTTTATAAAAACAATAAAATATTTCTTTAACTGTTAAATTTTTAGAAGATAAAACATTTTCTAACCAAGATAAATTTTTATGAATATATTTTAGGGCTTTTTTTTGAACAGAGCCATCTAAAATTAAGGGCATAGGATAAGCAGAAGGTATTTTGAAAAAATTATATTTGAAGATGGATAATTTACCATTTGGTTCTAAAAAAGCATATTCAACATCATCAATATTTTTAATTTCTTTTTGTCTTAAACTTAAAAGTAAATTATCCATACTATATCTTTGTTTAACCATTTCATTATAATTTATTTTACCATTACAAATAATTAATGATGGTTTACCATCAAAAAATATTCTAACTTTTCTTGATTTAATTGAAATAAATGCTAAAAATATTTCTAAGATTACTAGTAATGCAATGGGAGCAATAGTAAGCAGAATACTATCTTTAATATTTTCAATTGATATAGCAATTAATTCTGCAATTAAAATAGATACCATTAAATCAATAACACCAAGTTGCCCTATTTCTCTTTTTCCCATTAATCTATAACAAAGTATTACATAAAAATAAAAGAATGCTGTTCTAAATAAAACTTGTACTATTTCCAATGAAATCACCCAATAATATTATGGTAATATTCATATAATTTTAATCATTATATTATAATTTAGTAGGTGAATTAAAATGAATAAATTATTTAATTATTTAAAATTTGTAAGTATTTTTTTAATTATTGAATTAATGCTTACTTTTATTACTAGTCTTTTAAATTTAATTGGCATTAATAGTGGTATAACTGCAATTATTTTACTTATAGGTAATTTAATATTATTCTTTACTCTTACTTATATAAATGCCTTTAAATTGAGAAAAAAAGGACTTATTGAAGGTTTACTTCTTGGTTTAATATTTATAGTACTCATGTTTATTATAAAAATAATTTTATTTGATAATGATTTTAATATATCGACAATTATTTATTATGCTATATTAATTATTACAAGTATGCTAGGAGGTATGCTTGGGGTAAATAAAAAGAGTGAATAATCACTCTACCCTAACAAATTGAAAAGATTTATCATTTCTTTTAACATATGATTTTTCATTGTAATATTCTTTAGTTACTGGATCACTTATTTGAGATAAATATTTATTATCATAAAGTTCTTTTAAAGTAATTTCATTATTAGTACAAACATTATCATAAAAACATTTTTTAGCTCCTTCAATTATTTTTTCTTCCACAACTAAATATAAATGTTCATTATGGTCTTTAACTACTTTATAAATAGTAGGTATACTAATAATTAATATTATAGCTATAATAGTTCCAATAATAGTAATTTTATTTGTATTCATATCCTTCTCCATAATAATCTTTTATAAATTCACTACGAAATTCCTCTAAAGTATCATCTTTTATATGATTTCTAATTTGTTCTGTTAATCTTGTCAAAAAAGAAATATTATGAATTGATAAAAGTCTAGCTCCAAATGTTTCATTAGCAGTTATTAAATGTCTTATATATGCTTTAGTATAATGTTTACATGCATAACAATTACAATTATCATCAATTTTAGAAAAATCTTCTTTATATTTACTATTTTTTAAATTAATTTTACCTTTCTTAGTATAAGCATGTCCATGACGTGCTAGTCTCGTAGGAGACACACAATCGAATAAATCAATCCCTCTCATAACATTTTCAATTAAATCGATGGGATCTCCTACTCCCATTAAATAACGAAGTTTATCTTCTGGTAAATATTTAGTAGCATACTTAACCATTTTATACATTGTCGGTTTATCTTCTCCAACAGAGGTTCCTCCAACTGAATAACCATCAAAATCCATTTTTACTAGTTCTTCTGCACAATGACGTCTTAAATCTTCATATTCGCCACCTTGAACTATACCAAAAAGCATTTGATCTTTACTAGTAAATACATCTTTACCTCTTTTAGCCCATCTTAAAGTTCTTTCTACACTTTCTTCGACATATTTTCTTGTACTAGGCCATTTAACACATTCATCAAAACTCATAACCAAATCACTACCTAGCTTCATTTGGATATCAATTGATTTTTCAGGAGTTAAAAATAATTTATCGCCATTTTCATGATTTTTAAAATGGACTCCTTCTTCAGTAATATCCTTTGGTTTAGCTAAACTGAATACTTGATAACCACCACTGTCAGTTAAAATTGGACCATCATAATTCATAAATTTATGTAATCCACCTGCTTTTTTGACAATATCTTCTCCAGGACGAAGCCATAAATGATAAGTATTGGCTAAAATTATTCCTGATCCTATTTCTTTTATTTCTTCTGGAGAAAGAGTTTTTACAGTAGCATTAGTACCAACTGGCATAAACATTGGAGTTTCATAAACTTTTCCATTATATGTAAATTCTCCTAATCTCGCCATATTTCTTTTTGATTTTTGTTTTAATTTATACTCTAATTTCATTTAAAAACCTCCATTTATTTAATAAACATTGCATCTCCAAAGGAGAAAAAGCGATAATTATTTTCTTTAGCAACTTCATAAGCATGAAGAATATCTTCTCTACTAGCAAGAGCACTTACTAACATTAAAAGCGTACTTTTTGGTAAGTGAAAATTAGTAATTAAACCATCAATTGCTAAAAATTTATATCCTGGATAAATAAATATATCTGTAATACCATGACTTTCTTTAAATTTTCCTTCTTTATTCATAACTGTTTCTAAAACTCTTGTACTAGTTGTACCAACTGCATAAATTTTTCTATTTTCTTTCTTAGCTTTAGAAAGTATTTCCGCAGTTTTTTTATTTAATTCATAATATTCAGAATGCATATGATGATTCTTAATATCATCTACTTCTACAGGTCTAAATGTACCTAGACCGACATGCAAAGTAACATAACAAATAATTATTCCCATATTCTCTAATTCATTTAATAATTCTTTAGTAAAATGTAATCCCGCTGTCGGTGCGGCAGCACTACCTAAATATTTAGCATATACAGTTTGATATCTATTTTGTTCTTTTAAAGATTCATGAATATATGGAGGAAGTGGCATTAAACCAATTCTTTCAATGATTTCTAAAAATATTCCTTCATATATAAATTCTACTCTAATTATTCCATCTTCTAATTTTTCTTTAACAACACACTTTAATTCATCACTAAAATCAATAACTGTACCAATATGTAATCTTTTACCAGGTCTTGCTAAACATTCCCATAAATCACTTTCAATATTTTTTAAAAGTAATACTTCAATATTAGCTCCAGTTTCTTCTTTTTTACCCATTAATCTAGCTGGTAATACTTTAGTATCATTTAAAACTAATACATCACCTTTTTTTAAATAATTTTTAATATTAAAAAATTGAGTATGTTCAATTGAACCATTTTCTTTATTTAAAATCATTAGTTTAGAATCACTTCTATTTTTAATGGGAGTTTGAGCAATATATTTTTGAGGTAACTCATAATCAAAATCATTTATATTCATAATTATCACTTCCTTATTTAAAGAATAAAAAGGACTTATAAGTCCATTATTCTAAAATTTTTTGAACAAAATTTTTAGCTTCATTTTCTAAATTATCTAAAGTTGTATTATTAATAATATAATCATAATTATAATTTTCCACTGAAGCATCAGAACTATTTGAAATTATTTTAACACCATCTTTTTTAATTAGCAATGTTATAGCGTTAAACTTTTTAACGCATCTTTTTATGTTTTCTGGTTCTCTTACATGAATAAACATAACTTCTGCATCACTATTCATAAAATTTTCTACATGTTCTATCGTATCTTTAAAAGACATATCACAAAATTCGGTAGTAAGAGTTTTTAAATCACTTAAAAATTTACGACTTTCATTAGTTTTATCGCCATTCCAACCAATAAGACGCGCTATTTCTTTAACCTTATCTATAGAAGAATAATTGATTACTTTAGCATATTTATTTGCAAAAGATATAAAAGTATCTTTACCAGAGCCACCATAACCATTAATTATAACTATTACTTTTTTCATTTATACTCCTAATTTATTATAAATTTCTTTTTTGATAATGAGGATTTTCAATATAATAAATATTAAAAAATTCTCCTCCTTCTTCTAACATAATATCATCAAAACTAAAATCTTTTTGATAACCAAGTTTATTCATTACAGAATTACTATTTACATTTTTTAAAGAACACATAAAATAAAACTTTGATATTTCTGGTACTTTTTCTCCTTCTACATCTACAATCATTGGGGTTACTATTTTAGCAAGCCCTCTACCGCGGTATTCTGGAAATATTAATAAATCAATAGATAATTCTCCAAATGTAGGAACAACTGAATATACTCCTACTAGTAAATTATTGACAAATATGCCATTAATATTTTTACTATAAGTTGTAAAACTTACAAAAACTTCATTAAAATAATCTTTAATATTTTCTAATTCTTCTCTTTGTAAAAGTTTAAAAGATATATTATAATCATCATTTTCCATTACTTACTCCTTTATTATTGTTCCAATTTTTTTACCCATAAAATAATTATTTAAATATTTATAATCTAAAAAGTTCATTACTAAAATTTTAACTTTCTTTTTTTGACATTCTTTTATAGCATACATATCCATTATTCCATAATTATTTAATAAAACATCATCATAACTTAATTGTTCAAACATTTTAGCATTTTTATTTATTTTAGGATCACTATCAAAAACTCCTGGAACATTAGTCATTTTAATTATTAAATCAGTATTTAGTATATTTAGAGCTTTAACTACTCCTGAATCAGTTGAATAACCACTTAATCCAATACCTCCCCCAAAGATAATAACATTACCATCTTCATAAAATTTATTTAATTCTTCTTCACTATAATCACTTAATAAATTAGGAAATTCAAATGGTGTTGTTACAAGAGAAGAAATACCATTTTTTATTAAATAATCTTTAATATATAAAGCATTAATGACAGTACCAAGCATTCCAATAGTATCTCTAGTAAGTACTTCCATATCTTCATGATTTCTTCCTCTAAAGATATTTCCTCCTCCTACAACAATACTTACTAAATGATTATTATTTTTAAGTATTTTAATTGTTTCTAATATCATCTTTAATTTTTCAGGACTAACTAAAGCATTTCCTTTTTTTAAAGCTTCGCCACTTATTTTCAAAATAACTCTACTCATAAAAATCCTTTAATAATTTAGGGGATGCTTACGAGTTAACTCTAATACATCTTGACATAGTTTATCTAAAACTTCTAAATTATCTCTATTTTTTAAAGCTTTATCAATAATTCTAGCTACTAATACAAATTCATCTTCTTTAAATCCCCTTGTAGTCATTGCAGGACTACCAATTCTAATACCACTTGTTATTGTAGCTTTTTCTGTTTCATTAGGAATAGTATTTTTATTAACAGTTATATGAATTGTATCTAAAAGTTTTTCAGCTTCTAAACCAGTTATACCTACACTACCTAAAACATCTAGTAATATTAAGTGATTGTCTGTGCCTCCACTTACAACATGATAACCTAATTTAATAAATTCATCACTCATAGCTTTAATATTTTTTAATACTTGTTTTTGATATTCTTTAAATTCAGGTTGTAATGCTTCATAAAAGCACTGAGCTTTAGCTGCGATAACATGCATTAGTGGTCCACCTTGAATTCCTGGAAATACAGTTTTATCTATTTTTTTAGCAATTTCTTCATCATTAGTTAAAATTAAACCACCTCGAGGGCCTCTTAAAGTTTTATGAGTAGTGGTTGTAACAACATGAGCATAAGGAATTGGTGATGGATGAAGATTTGCCCCAACTAAACCTGCTATATGGGCCATATCAACAAAAAGATAAGCTCCAACTTCATCACATATTTCTCTTATTTTTTGAAAATCTATAATTCTTGAATATGCAGAAGCACCAGCAATAACCATTTTTGGTTTTTCTTTTAAAACTAATGATCTTAATTCATCATAATTAAGCATTTCTGTATCATCAGAAACATTATAACTAACTATTTCATAATCATGACCACTAAAATTTAATTTATAGCCATGAGTTAGATGTCCTCCATGACTAAGATTCATTCCCATAACTTTATCACCATGATTTAATAAAGCTCTATAAACGGCCATATTAGCACTTGAACCACTATGAGGTTGAACATTAGCATATTTACAATTAAATAATTTTTTAGCATATTCTATAGCTTTATTTTCAAAAATATCAATATATTCACAACCACCATAATATCTTTTAGAAGGATATCCTTCAGCATATTTATTAGTTAAAATACTTCCTTGTAACTTTAATATATCTTTAGAAACATAATTTTCAGAAGCAATCAATTCAATATTTTCTTCTTGTCTTTTTCTTTCTAAATTTAAAGCTTCTTCTAAACATTTATCCATTATTTTTCCTCCTTTATAACATTCATAATATTGTCAAAAATCATTGCAACTGTCATTGGACCAACCCCTCCGGGAACTGGAGTAATAAATGATGCTTTTTTACTAACATTCTCAAAGTCAACATCCCCCATAACTTTACCATTTACTCTATTTATTCCTACATCAATAATTACTGCCCCATCTTTAATCATATCAGCAGTAATAAAATTTACTTTACCAACAGCACTAATAACAATATCAGCATTTTTTGTAAATAATTCTAAATTTTTTGTTTTAGAATGACACATTGTTACTGTAGCATTTCTTTCAATAAGTAAATTAAATAAAGGTTTACCAACTATATTGCTTCGATTAATTAAACAAACATTTTTACCTTCTAAAGGGATATTATAATAATCTAATAATTTAATTATACCTTTAGGAGTACAAGATACATGAAGAGGATTACCTAAACATAAGTTACCTACTGAAACATTAGAAAAACCATCAATATCTTTTTTATAAGCAATTTTATTGAAACAATTAACAATGTTAATGTGTGATGGAACAGGACTTTGTAAAATCATTCCATAAATACTTTCATCATTATTTAAATCCTCGATTAACTTTATTACTTCGTTTTCAGTCACTGTTTCATCTAAATGAAATAATTTAGCTTCAATACCTAAATATTCACATTTTTTCATTTTATTTTTAATATAGATTTCACTAGCAGGATTATTTCCTACCCATATAATTGCAAATCCAATCTTTTTATTTATTTTTTCTAATTTTTCTTTTATATTTTCAATAATTTCATTACTCACTTTTTTACCATCTAAAATTGTCATAAAGAATCCTCCTTAAAAAAGCCAAAATTATAATCAATCCCTAAACTTTCATAAGCTTTTTGGGTTGCAATACGACCACTTCTTGTTCTTTTAATAAATCCTTCTTGTAAAAGATATGGTTCAACAACATCTTCAATCGTAGTAACTTCTTCACCAATACTTGTAGATATTGTTTCTACTCCGACTGGACCACCATTAAATTTTTCAATTAAACTAGTTAAATATTCTCTATCGATATTATCGAGTCCCGAATTATCTACATGTAATCTTTTTAAAGCTTTTAAAGTAATATCCATATCGATAATGCCAGTACCCTCAACTAAAGCAAAATCACGAACTCTTCTAAATAATCGATTGGCTACTCTTGGAGTTTTTCTACTTCTTTTAGCAAGTTCCATCGCTGCATCATCATTTATTTTCATATCAAATACTTTACTCGTTCTTACAACAATATCTTTTAATTCTTCAAAAGTATAATATTCTAATTTAGAAACAATTCCAAAACGATCTCGAAGGGGACTTGATAAATCTCCTGCTCTTGTTGTAGCTCCTACTAAAGTAAATGGTGGTAAATTAATTTTTATACTTTTACTTTTACCATCTCCACCAATTACTAAATCAATTTCAAAATCTTCCATAGCAGGATAAAGAATTTCTTCGATATATGATGGCATTCTATGAATTTCATCTATAAATAAAACATCACCAGGTTCTAAATTAGATAATATTGCTGCTAAATCACCCGTTTTTTCAATAGAAGGTCCACTTGCAGTTCTAAGTGTTGAACCTAGTTCATTAGCTATAATATGAGCAAGAGTGGTTTTACCGAGTCCTGGTGGACCATAAAGTAAGACATGATCAAGTGGTTCATTACGCATTTTAGCAGCTTTAATAAACACTCTTAAATTTTCTTTTATTTCTTTTTGCCCAACATATTCATCTAAATTTTCTGGTCTGATACTTTTTTCAAAAATATCTTCTTCTTTTAATTCACTGCTTACTAATCTTGTATCCATTTAAACCTCCCATATTTTATTTTAATAATAATTTTAAAGCATCTTTTACTTGTTCTTCTAAAGTTTTACTTGTATCAATATTTGGAATAATTTTTTTAATTTCATTCGTTTTATAACCTAAGTTTTCTAATACACTAATTAATTCATCCATGCTGTTATCTTCTTCTACTTGTAGGTCACTTGTGACTTTACCTTTTAAATCTAAAATTATTTGTCTAGCTAATTTTTCTCCAATTTTAGGAAATTTGGTTAAATATAAAATATTTTCTTTATTAATTGCATCTACAATTCCATTAATTGATCCAGTTGCAAAAATACCACTTGCTACTTTAGGTCCCATTCCTTTAACATTAATAAGTTTCATAAATAATTCTTTTTCATCAGCATTTTTAAAACCATATAAAGAATATTCATCTTCTCTTATATGATTATATACATATACTTTATAATTTTTACCTATTTCATAACTAAAAGGATTTGGTACGTGTATTAAATATCCAATACCTCCTACATCTATAACAATACTATCGGTATTAACATTATCAATTGTTCCATTAAAATAACTGTACATAAAATCACCTAGTTTAATTATACAATAATTTTTTAAAAGTTTATAGTTTTATTCTTCTTGTATGAAAAAAATTAGAGGTTTTTTCTTTCTCTAATTTTTTTCTTCTAAAATATTTTTTAAATACTTCTCATTCTTTTTATCTACTTCTATATTTACTCTTCTTACATAACTAAACATATTATCTCTTTTTTCTATATTTTTTAATTCCCAATTCTTTAAGTTTAATTCTTCTAAATTATATGCTCCTGAAAACATTCCTTCTGTATTTTTTAACTTTTTTGTATTAAAACTACTTAAGTCTAATTCTTTTCCTAAAAATCTATTAAACATACTTTTCATGTTCTCGACATTTCTTGTATTAAAATTACTTAAATCTAAATCAAATAAGTAATAGTCAAAAAACATCTCTTCCATTGTTGTGGCACTTACTCCAAAATCTTTTGGAAATATTATTACTGTACTTGCTTCTTCAAACATATAACTCATATTCTTTACTTTACTTGTATCAAATGTACTTATATCTAAATTATAACTTCCAAAATTCCTAAACATACTCTCCATACTTACTGTTTCACTTGTATCTAAATTACTAAAGTTTATATTATCAGCATTTAGAAATGCAAATGCTCCATCTAAATTTTTAGCATATATTGGAGAAGTAGACCCTATAAATATGTCATATCTGTCTTCACTAGTTTCTTCTACCCAACATATTACTTGTTTTTTATTTTTTGTTAATTTTCTATCTGTTATATCCCAACTTTTTTCTATAAAAAATTCATTTATTTTACTAGGTAAGTATGAAACAAAATTTATATTACCTATATGTTCATATTCACTTAGGGAAGAACTAAAACTTTTTAAATCAGCATATACCTTATTATACTCTTTAACTTCATATATTATAAACATACTTATTAATCCAATTATTAATAATATTACAACTCCCCATTTTATTAATTTTTTTCTTTGCATGAAGGACTCCTAATTATTTTATTTAATTCATTATGTCTTAGCTCCGGACAGTTTTTTATTTAGCATTTCCCGTAAATTTTTTCTATGTAATAAAAAAAGATGCATTTACCGATATTTTTGCATCTTTATTCTCTTTTTATAGACAACCATTTAT
>CANQAK010000020.1 GCA_947589495.1 uncultured Bacilli bacterium
GAGATATAGAAATAGAATGGAACATTGAATTTTAAGAAATAATGATATTTTTGGACTTTTCCTATTCCTGCACATGGAGATAAAGATCCAGGCACAAGTTATGGAAAAATATATGAAAAAGATATTAATTTAAGTATAAGTTTATATTTAGAAAAAGAATTAGGTAGTCTTGGAGCTACAACAATACTTACAAGAGATGGAGATTATGATTTATCAACACCAAAAGCCTATTATCGAAAAAAAAGTGATTTTGATAACAGAATTAAATTGATTAATGAAAGTAATGCTGATATGTATTTGAGTATTCATTTAAATTATTTATCAAATGCTAATTATTCAGGAGCCCAAGTATTTTTTAATAAAGAAAATGAAAAATTAGCAAGTATAATGCAAGAAGTATTAAATAAAGATTTAAATGGTAAAAGAGAAATAAAAAAAATACCTGGAGAAACTTACATGTATAGTAAATTAGAAATTCCTGGAGTATTAATTGAATGTGGTTTTTTATCTAATGGTAAAGAAAGAAATTTATTAATAACAAAAGATTATCAAAAAAAAGTAGCTAAATCTATTGCTAAAGGAGTTGTTGAATATTTTTAATTTCTACTTTTTCAATTAATTTAGTAAAACTTTTAATGTTTTTTGTACCATTTAAGATTTCAAATGCTAAATTGTTAAATTTAATGGCTAATTTTAGAGAAATATCATAAAGTTCCAATAAAGAATAATTATATTCTTCTTTTTTATTTTTAGGATTATTCCAAGACATTTTTTCTAAATTAAGTATATCTTTATTAAAAAGTTTAGTATTAAATGCATAGTTACTTAGCATTATTTTTTTCTTGGGAATAAGCTTATCAATAAATTTATATAATTTTGTTTTAATACCATGTTTGTCAGTAATAAAATAACGATAAATAAAATAACCATTGTTATGAGAAATATTAAAAATTTTACCAATATTATTTATTTGATAAGTATTTAAAAAAGTATAATCAATTAAATTAATTAAATTATTATCAAATTTTAGATGAGGTATAAGTTCTTTATATAATTTATTATTCCATTTAGAATAATTTTGTTTATATAAATAGATATCTAACATATATTCAATTTTAGCATGAGGAATATTTAAATATTTTACTTGACTATTAATAAATGGATGTAAAATTGTATCTAAAATATAATGATTAATAAAACCATATAACATATTAGTTAGAATATAATTATTTTGTTCATTATTATCTATAATATAGGTAATTATATTATTGAAAAATGAAGGTATATTTTTTTTATGAGCATTAATTCCTAAATTTTTATAATAAGACCAATTTTTATGATAGTAGTATAAATTATCAAAACCTTGATTAAACATATCATAATATTTAATTTCTTTGTTTATATTTTTTTGTAATTTTATATTTAAATTATTTAATACTTCTTTACCAAAATAGTAATGGGTATATAATGTAGGCATAATTAATCACCTTAAATATTATAACAAATTTCACTAAAACATCACGAAAATAATATTAAAAATACAACAAAAATAGATATATTTATATCGCTTCTTGTGATATAATTTTTATTGTAGGTGAATAATATGGGGTCTAAAACATTTAAAAGTTTAGATGAACAAATAGAATTATTAAAGCAAAAAAACTTAATAATAGATGATATAGATTATGCCAAAGAAGTACTCTTAAGAGAAAATTATTTTTTCTTAAGTGGTTATAGACATTTATTTTTAAGTGATGATGGAAGTCGTAAATTTAAAAAAGGAACTAATTTTCGAGAACTTTATGGGTTATTTAATTTTGACAGACAACTTAGAAATATTTTATTTAAAAATATTTTGATTGTAGAAAATAACTTAAAAAGTATTCTATCATATGTTATGAGTAAAAATCATGGATTTAAAGAGCAACATTATTTAAATGCCGATAATTTTGTTAAAGATTATAATAAATCAAAACAAATTAACGATTTAATACGAAAAATGAAAAGGCAAATAAATGTTAACGGGAAACAACATGCTGCAACTAGCCACTATATAAATAATTATGGTTATATTCCTCTTTGGGTAGTTGTAAAAGTATTATCTTTTGGAATAGTTGGAGAATTATATTCTGTTTTACAAAAAGATGATCAGGAAGAAATTGCAAATATTTATGGTGTTTCAGTTAGGAATTTAGTAACTTATTTACCTATTTTAGCAAATTATCGTAATTTATGTGCTCATGAGGATTTATGTTTTAATAATAGAACTCATAAAAAAATTGAAGGAACTAAATATCATGATATATTAAATATAGAAGTTAATGAAGAAGGAGAATATATTTATGGTATTAATGATTTATTTGCTATTATAATAATAATGAAGCAAATTTTAAAAAATGATGATTTTGTGCTAATGATGAATGAAATTAGCTATGAATTAGATATTTTAGATGGTAGAATAGAAACATTGGAAATGAGTAGTATTTTAAATGAAATGGGATTTCCATTAAATTATAAGGAGATTGTGAGGATAAATTAACATGAAACAAAGTGCAAATAACAAAACAAAGGTAGTAGTATATACAATATTTATATTACTTTTAGGGGTTTTATTAGCTTATGGAATTATTTATAAATTTCCATCTATATTTCAAGAAACTATTACTAAAATAGAAAAAGATGTAACAGTTACTGATAGTGGTATTGCTGATGCAGTAGAAAAAGTTTATGATTCTGTAGTAATTGTTTCTACTTATAAAGGAGATAATTTATATTCTTCTGGTAGTGGTTTTGTTTATAAAGATGAAGATAAAAATTTTTATATAATTACTAACCACCATGTAATTGCTGATGGTGATAAATTTAAAATCACTTATACTGATGGAGAAGAAGTTGAAGCAACTTTAATAGGTGGAGATATATATGCTGATATAGCTTTATTAAAAGTACCTGAAAAAGAAGATGTAAAAGCTGTATCAATTGGTAAAACTGATACTTTAAGAGTAGGGGATACAACATTTACTATTGGTGCTCCACTTGATTATGTTTATTCTTGGACTGTTACAAGAGGAATTATTTCTGGTAAAGAAAGATTAGTTGAAGTATCAGTTAATGGTAGTGATGATAGTGATTATGTAATGAATGTTTTACAAACTGATGCTGCAGTTAATAGTGGAAATTCAGGTGGCCCTATGTGTAATGCTAATGGAGAAGTAATTGGAGTTATTTCTGCTAAAATTTCTTCTACAGGAGTAGAAGGTATGGGATTTGCAATTCCAATAGAAACAGTAGTTGAAAAAGCTGAACAATTAATATATGGAGAAGCAACTGATTATCCATACTTAGGAGTTGAAATGGTCAATGTTTCAACAGCAATGAGTTACATGCAATATTATAGATATTTAAATGGTTATGATAAAACAACTGGAGTATTAATTACAGGAGTACAAAAAAATAGTGCTGCTTTAGATGCTGGACTTCAAGGTGGAGATATTATTACAAAGATTAATGGTGCTGATATTAGTAATGTTGCATATTTAAGATATGAATTATATAAACATAAGATTGGTGATACTATAGAAATAACATATTTTAGAGATGGAAAAGAAAAAACAGTATCTTTAAAATTAACATCTAAAGGAAAAAGTTTATAATGGAAACAGAACAAGTAAAAGTAAGTAAAAGAATAATAGCTTATTTATTAGATATTATTCTTTTAGTCTTTATAATTGGATTAGTTACAAGTATAAGGTTTATAAATCCTAATTATGATAAATATATGGATACTTATGAAAAATATAGTAATGTTTTAGAAGATTATTATAATAGTAATATTGATGAACAAGAAATGATTAATTTAAATAAAGAAAACTATTATTATTTAACTAAATATAGTGTTAATTATAATATAGCTATAATTATAGTTATAATTGCTTATTTTGTTTTCTTTCAAAAATATAATAATGGTCAAACTATTGGTAAAAAAATTATGAAAATAAAAGTTGTAGGTACTGAAAAAGAACCATCTATATTTAGTTATTTTATAAGAACTATAGCAATGTATTATATTTATGTAGGAAGTATACTTCCTTTAGTTATTAATACTTTATTAGTTTATTTTTTTAATGTTAATAATTATTTAGTAGTAGCTACTATAATTAATTATATTTTTACTTTTTTAGCAATAATATCCTTTGTTTTGATATTAGTTCGTAAAGATAAAAGAGGGATACATGAATTAATTACTAATACCAAAGTAGTTTATGAATAAAAAAAATACTTCAATTTTGATTCTTGAAGTATTTTTATTATTATTGTTTATTTTCAATTTTAATTAATTTAGCATGAACAACTAATTTTTTAGTACTACCATGACAAGTAGATAATGTTAATGTTTTATCATTAGTAGTAACAGAAGTATTAAAATCACGATAACTTCTTCCTTTAACTAAATCTAAAAATCTTTGATAATCTTCATTAGAAGTAAATACTGTTTGAATATAGTCATTGGTAGTTTCAAGTGTATAAACACTATAAATTTGCCATAAAGTATTGTAATTTTCAGAAGACATTTTAATAACACGATTATCTACGGTATTATACCAATCATTTGTAAGTAATTGTTTTAATGTACCAAACATTGTTTTATCTTTTCTGTTATGAGCATAAATTATTGTATTGTTTCCATAATTATTTTTATCATTACGAAAATCCATAAATACCCATCCAGCAGAATTTTTACTTTTATCAAATGCATGCGTTAAGTAAAAATCATTATCAGTTGTTTGAACAATTGGATAATTAACATTTGTACCTCCAACTGTAATCCATCCTACTGTATCACTATTGGTTTTTTTCAAATTAGTAAAATCAACATCGATTAAATTCATTTTTATAAAATTCCAATAAGGTGTATCTGGTTTTTCATCACTTTCAATAATTTGGGCATCATCACTTTCATATTCTTTAACTTCTGTATTTTTAGAAAAGTCATCAATTATTTTTTTAGTTTTATTTGATTCAACTGAGTAAACAACCATCTCATATATAGAAATTGCTAACATTGGTACTGCGATTACTAAAAGAATAATACTAACAACTTTCTTATTTAATTTTCTTCTTTTTTTCTTAACTGTTTTTTTAGACATAATTTCATCTCCTTTACTTTGAGAGATTTCATCTATAACTTTACTTTTTTCAATTTCTTTTTTTTCATTTTTTATTCCTGGAATATTTAAATCCATAAAGTCTTCAGGATTAGTACTCTCAAGTTCTTCTTGTTCATAAATATTTGAATGTTTTTTTTCTCTTGAAATCGTATTTTTTTCATTATGATTTTCTTTCATTAAAACTTCACCACTTATATTATACAATAAAATGTTTCAAAAAAGTATAAGTATTTGTCATATATTAAATATTTTGTTAAAATAAGCGTAGGTGATCTTATGAAGAAATTTTATAAAATTTTAGAAAATAAATTAAAAGATGCTTTAAATTCATGTGGATATAATATATCAGATATTACTGTTTCTGAATCTGATCGTCCTGATTTAGGAGAATATCAATATAATGGTATAATGGCCTTAGCTAAAATAGAACATCAAAATCCAGTTCAAATAGCTAATTTAGTTAAAGAAGAACTTTTAAAAGATAATTTTTTTAAAGATGTCAATGTAGCAGGTCCAGGATTTATTAATCTTACTATTAGTGATGAAGCTTTAATTCAATTTGTTAATATTGATGATTATGAATATTCAAAACAAGATAAATTAATATTTTTAGATTATGGTGGTGCTAATGTTGCTAAAAGTTTACATGTCGGTCATTTAAGAAGTGTTAATATTGGAGAAGCTTTAAAAAGATTATGTGAATATTTAGGATATCAAACTATTTCTGATACCCATTTAGGGGACTGGGGACGTCCCTTAGGTTTAGTAATATTAGAACTTTCTAAAAGATACTCTGATTGGTTATTTTTTAAAAAAGATTATGATGGAGAATATCCAAAAGTAGATATAACTAATTCTTTATTAGAAGAAGTGTATCCTTATGCATCAAATAAAGCTAAAATGGATGAAAATTATTTAAAAGAAGCCCAAAAAATGACAAAAAGATTACAAGATAATGAAAGAGGAATATTTGCTTTATGGCAACAAATAATGGAAGTATCTAAAAATGAAATACAATCTATTTATGAAAGATTAAATGCTCACTTTGATTTATATAAAGGAGAAAGTGATGCTGAAAAATATGTTCCTGAATTAATTAATTATTTAGATAAATTAGATATTGTAGTAGAAAGTGAAGGAGCTAAAGTAATTCCTATTTCTTTAGAAAATGATAAATTAAATATACCCCCAATGTTGCTTGTTAAAAGTGATGGAGGAATATTGTATAGTACTACAGAACTTGCTACATTATATGATCGAATGAAAAATTATAATCCTTCAGAAATATGGTATGTTGCAGATAAAAGACAAGAATTACATTTTACGCAAGTTTTTAGAGCTTCTTTAAAAGCTCATATAACCCTTCCAGAAACAAAATTAGTATTTGCAGGTTTTGGTACAATGAATGGTAAAGATGGAAAACCATTTAAAACTCGTGATGGAGGAGTTATGCGTTTATCTGATTTACTTAGTCAAGTTAAAGAAGAAAGTTCTAAAAGATTAAATGATGCAATTAAAGAAGAAAGAGAAGAGATTTCTGAATGTATTGCTATTTCTGCAGTTAAATTTGCTGATTTATTACCTAATAGAAATTCTGATTATATTTTTGATATTGAAAAATTTTGTGATTTAGATGGTAAAACAGGACCTTATATTTTATATTCTACTATTAGAATGAAATCTCTTTTAAATAAAGCTAAAGAAAATAATTTTAAATATGAAAAAGTTTCTGTAATTGCTAATCAATATGATAGAGATTTAATTCTTAAATTAAATAATTTAGACAATGTTTTAAATAAATCATTTAATTCTAAAAGTTTAAATGATATAACAGAATATTTATATAGTTTAACAACAAGCTTTAATCGTTTTTATGCAGAAAATATTATTTTAAAAGAAAAAGATCCTCAAAAAAGAGAATCTTGGTTATATTTAACTAGTATAGTTTATAAAATAAATAATATTTTATTAGATATTTTAGCTATTAAAGTTCCTTCTCAAATGTAATTACATTTGAGATTTTTTAAATTCTTTAGTTAATGAACCATTTCTTAATAAATTATCATAAATTTGTTCATCAATAACTAAATCATATTCCCCAATATATTCATAAATATGAGGATTAAAACCTATTTTAAATCTATTTAATCCATGGTATGGATTATCATTTTGAAAGTCCCCTACAACACCATTTAAATCTAAGTAATCAAATTCATTTTGATAATATTTTATAATACTATAATGTAAGAAATAGTTTGGAGCAAATCTTTTATATTGATGATTAAAATTACTAAAAACTATTGTAGCAGTTTTATTATGTTTTATAACAAGTGCTCCAGCAATATATACTTTTTCTCCATTAGTTAACCCTTTAGTAGCTTCCATAATATCATTTTTATAAGTTAAAAGTATTCTATCACTATTCATTTTATTATTGATAATTTTTTCTCCATGCATTTTACCTAATTTAGCATTTAATTTATTATTTCTTTCTAATTCTAAATCATACATATATTGACTATTTTGTAAAAAATCATTGTAATTAATGGAAACTAAGAATAAATCTACATCATTACTTTTATTAAATACTGTATAATAATCTTGAAAATAATATTTATCATAATTATCTTTATCTTTCATAAGTTCATAAAAAGAATCTATATTACTTTTAGATGCTAATTCAAAATTTAATCCTTTTCTAATTCCTTTTTTAATTTTATTTTTTGTATTTTTAGCTAGTTTTTTAACATCAAATTCTTTTAAATCTATAATAGCGTTAAATCGAGGTAGTTTAGCTTCAAAATATAAATTATCTAGTAATTTTTTATATCCATATTTATTTAATATACTAGGTAGATATCTAAAATGATTGTAATTAACTTCAAATGTTTTTTTATCTACTTCTCCAATTGGTACGTAAGGATTTACTTTTACAAATACAACTCTTTTAGTTAATAAATAATTTTTTAATTCTTCAGTAAATATTTTTAATATATATTCATTAGTATAATCTATTAAAAACCCTCTTGGAGCATAGCCATAAAAGCATTTGAAACCAATAGGTTTATATAATATCAAGGTAGCAGCTTCAATATAATTGCTATCATTAACTAATCCTAAAAATTCATAATCGTATCCTTCTTCAGCCATTAACATTGCATAATTAATTGTTTCATAAAAATTTGATAAAGAATGATCTTTTTGATAATTTGTAAATTCTTCAATGCTTAGTACTTGTAAATGCAAAATACCACCTCTTCCTAAGGGAAATATTATACCATGTATACTTTAAAATGTAAATTAATGAAAAGTAACTATGATTGAACTTTGCTAAGCAAACAAAAAGCTTTGATAGCATTTTTATTATCGACTTTTTCCTTTATAAAATATGTCTTGTTCAAATGAATATAATCTATCTAATTGTTTTCCATTTATTTGTATTACTTTCCCACCTTTAGGATTAATTTTTATTTCTCCAAAAACAATCCAAATAGCATCCATAGGAATATTAGGCATCTTTGCTTCCCCATCTGTAAATATTATTTTATTTTCTACTCTTCTAGTAAAGGCTCGAACTGCTACATTAAAGTCAGTTCCTCCTCCGCCTTCAAATTTCATATTTTCGATATCTTTTTCAGTCCTTATTTCATGAAATCCATAAAATTCTGTATCAAAACATCCAACTTTTACTTTTGAATGTTGTAAGATGTTTTTACATTCTCTCAAAAAGTTTTTAAGTAATAATTCATTTATAGAACCACTTGTATCTAATACGATTTCTGTTTCAGGCATTGGTTGTTCTTCTAAATTAGCAATTACAACTCCATTTTCAATATAAGCGTTTTTGTAAGACCAATCAACATCATATTGAATTGCCTCTCTTAAAACATATCTCCAATCAATTATAGGCTTAGACTTTCCTATATCATTTATAATTCTTTGATCTCTATTAGTAAATGTTCCAGCTCCCATTGCTTGTTTTGATAAAACTTGCTTTAATGCTTCTAATTCTTTTCTTTTTTCTTCTAAATTTTTATTAAAAGCACTTTGTTCTTCCATTTTACTAATTTTATCTATTTCTTGCTGTAATATTTCTTCTTGTTGTTTTTGTTCTTCTGTTTGTTTTTCATCAGATTGAGATTCTTTTTGTTTTTTTACTGCATCCTGCCACATACTATGAATATCATGACCTACATTATGATTTTGTTTTTCTGAAGGATTTCCTTGTCCTTGTGATTGATTTTCATTTTGATTTTGAGATTCATTTGAAGAACTTTGTCTTTGACCTTGTTGTCTTTGTTCAGATGATGAACCTTGTTGATTTTGCTTATTATCTTGTCCATTTTGATTTTGGTTTTGTTGTTTTTCTTTAAGTAATTTATCATATAATTGTTCAGCATCATAATTTATTGCTTCTGCAATATCTATGCCACCTTCAACAATTTTTAATCCATCTCGTTTTAAAAATTGATTTATAACACCATCTGTTGCTATATTCCAAACTTCTGGATCTTTACCTTCACTTCTTCTTATATGGTCGAAAGCTATATGGCATACTTCGTGAGCGAATATAAAAGTTTGTTCATCTGGGTTAAGTTTTTTTAAAAAATCTGGATTATAATGTATTGTTTGTCCATCAGTACCTGCTGTTGGTATTTCTTTATTCTCTTTATAGTTTACATTTGCTACTATGCTTCCAAAGAAAGGATATTTTATAAGCATTTTTCTTTTTATTGACTCAATATTAAAGTTCATAATTTATTCCTCAAATATGAGCAACTAATGAATAAATTTCTTCATTAATTGTTTCTTTACTTATATTTGTAGCAGTTAAAATAATTCTTGTGTTTTCTGGTATTTTAAATGTAGAAACTTGTTTATACTCTAATAATTCTTTAAATTTTAATTGCTCTTCTTTAGAAATGCTATCAATATCCTTTATAATAATTATTTTAGATTCATTGGCATTAGTTAAATCATAATACCATTTAGGAGCTAGGAAATCTTCTCCCTCATAATGACCGGTCAATTCTTTTGCTTCACAAATTGCCGGTATTATTACAGATCTTGGAATATTGATATTTGATGCAAAATCTATAAGAATGGGAGCAACATTAACTAAAATATAGCTTTTTAACATATTCATTTTATCATTATTCATATTTTTCTACCTCCTAAATTAGCAAGTCTGGCTTCAGCAATTAATTCTAATCTCGATTCATCTCCATTTGTCCATAATGAATCAAATATTGCTACTAACTCTGGTCCTAGATTAGTTACGAAACTTCTTACTTTCTCCATATTTTCTTTATCGACTTGAGAAAGCATCATTGTCGTAGCATATCTTGAGGCAGTATTTAATGATTGTATATCTCTTTCGCTATAATTTCCATTTATTACATCATCTAATGTTATAGCTTCTTGATTGCAGAACTCTACAAATTCTCTAGTTATATCTTCTCCTACTAAAGCTCTTAACATTTCTGGACTTCCAGTAGCATAAAGCATTTTAGAAGCCATTTCCCATTTTCTTGGATCAGCATTTGGCTTTTCTCCATTATATTTACTTCTTAATGTTTCACCTTTTTTATAAGCAATATAAGAATAAATTGCAGGATGAATATTGTTTTCACTTGCCCATTTTAACCATCCTTCAGTTGTTGTCTTAATATAAACATGAGCGAATCTATTAAATAATGGTTCTGCTAATTGATTGGCTGATAAAGAATCTTTCATCTCATTTCCGGCGGCGACAATTCTTGCATTTTCAGGTAATTTCCACATTCCATTTACTTCTCTATCCAAAACAATATTAAAAGCTATTCCTTGAATACTAGGTAAAGCGTTTGTTATCTCATCAAAGAAAACGATATAAAATTTATCTGGTTCTCTTTCACATTTAGCTTCTAACTTTTTTAACCATGTAGGCTTAACATCAATCATTTCACCTTTTTCAGCATTATAAACACTTTTACCATTTAAACTTTCAGGTGTTGCATTCCTTAAATATATAATGACACAATCAGGGTCAATTTGTTTTACTCTTGCACTTTTTCCTTCACTTGATGCACCATGTAAAAATACAGCTACTTCACTTTCAATTGCACCTTTTATAATTTCTTCTTCACTAACTTGTCCAAAATTTAATCCATAAGGATTTCTTCTTTTCTCAGATTCTTTTCTTTGTTCTTCATATTTTGCTATTTCTTCAGGAGTCATATCTTTTACTAATGTTGAAGATTGAGTTAAATCTTTCAACATATATTTATCTAGGTATTCTTTCATATCTGTTGTTGAAAAATCGCCATTATAACTTCTAGTGTCTGTATGAAATCTTATTCCAGACAAAATTCCTCTTTCTGATAATAAAGTTTTTGTTCTATCATCAACTAACCATCTAACTGGAGAAACTTCTACCCAAACATTATCTCCATCTCTATATCTTTCGCCATTTGATAACTTAAAATAGTTGCCTCCATAATCAGATCTCGCTTCAATTCTAATAAATCTTTTCCCATTGTATTCGTATTCATCATAAGTAACAGGTTGAAAATATTGTGAATAATTATAATAAGCTGTTGAATCAAATGTATAATTTTTACCTGTTTTATGTAAGTATCCTCTTCTAAATTCTTGCTCTAATAATTCTTGTACATCAGAACTTGGAGCATATTGTGGATATTCTCCATACTCAACTTCTTCAGTTCCTTTGTACCCCTTTATTCTTTTCTTGGAGATTGAGTCAAAGATTACAGAAGATTGCAAAGCTGGGCGGACGGCTCCATGGCGTTTAGAACGATATTTAGAGTCTCTTGTACCATCTTCATCTACGCCCCGAACATCCCCATCGCCATCGGAAGACCGTGTATAACACCAACCAGTACGACCTTTCAAAATGTCATCATCAGGTATCATATAAGTACAAGTATCTTCACAATAGCCCCCTGTCAAAATGACTAAATCTGTTATAGCAGATATTGTTCCATATTTTTTTAATACATCTAATTGTTTCTCACCATTTACTCCCCAAACTTCTTCTTCGGAAAGTAAAGTTAATTCTTGCATAAAATTCATTAAAAACCACCAATATGCTATTGTACCAAATTTATGATGAAAAGTCTTTAATTTAAGGTCAAAAAAATTTTATAAATATTATTAATAATGAACAATTTTAAAGCAATAAATTCTTGATTAAGAAACCAGTTGTTGATATAATTTTAATAGGTGGTAATATGTTAGATAAAATATTTGGGGAGTCAAAAGGTATTTTTAAAACTGTATCAATAATTGAAAGTATTTTGGCAATTTTATTTTTAATAGCAGGATTAATCTTTTTTACTAATGAAAGTATTAGTTATTTACTTTTATGTATTATAACTGGAATACTTATAATTGGAGTTGGTATAAGTTCTATCTATTCTTTTATAAAACGGGAAGAAATAGTTTTATTTAATTTAAATTTAATATTTGGAATAGTTTTTATTATTGTTGGTATTATTTCCTTTTTTGTTAATTATAATTTAAATTATGTATGTGCTTCTTTTCTAATAATTAGTGGTTTAAAGAAAATTGTTTATAGTATATATTTAAAGAAATTTAATGAATCTAGTTGGTTATTTAATTTAGTTATGGGTATACTTTTTATTGCTTTAGGAGTAATTACTTGTTTTACAAGTGTTGATAATACTATTACAGTTGTAGGTATTGATTTAATTGGATATGCTTTATTAGATTTAACAATTATTATTCTTTTAGCTAGAAGAAGTAAATACTTTCTTTTATAGTAAATAGGTATGTAAAATATCTATTTTTTTTCGCATTTTTTATTGTTAAAATATAATCTTATGGTTATACTAAAAATATAGGTGGTAAAAAATGAATATTAAAGAAATTCATGCTAGAGAAATTCTTGATAGTAGAGGAAATCCTACAATTGAAGTGGAAATGACTTTAGCAAATAATATATCTTCTATAGCATCTGTTCCTAGTGGAGCTTCAACTGGATCTAAAGAAGCTTTAGAACTTCGTGATAATGATAATGCTAGATATTTGGGAAAAGGTGTTTTAAAAGCTGTAGAAAATGTTAATACAACAATAAGAAATGCTTTAATTGGTCAAAAATTAGATCAAGTTTTAGTGGATAAAACATTACTTAAATTAGACGGTACTTTAAATAAAAGTAGATTAGGGGCTAATGCAATGCTTGCAGTATCCCTTGCATCTTTAAAATGTTTAGCTAAATTACAAAATAAAGAACTTTATGAATATATAACTTATGGAAAAGTAAGTATGCCTATACCGATGGTTAATATAATTAATGGTGGAGTACATGCTGATAATAATTTAGATATTCAAGAATTTATGATAGTCCCAATAATGAAAGGTGAATCTAAAAGAATAGAAGCTGCTAGTGAAATATTTCAAACTTTAAAGATAATATTAAAAAGAAAAAATTTATCAACTGGGGTAGGTGATGAAGGAGGTTTTGCTCCTAATTTAAATAAAACAACTGATGCTTTAGATTTAATCATGGATGCAATTAATGAAGCCAACTATCACCCTGGTAAAGAAGTATTAATTGCTTTAGATGTAGCAGCTTCTGAGATTTATGATAAAACAAGAAATGTTTATCAAATTGATGGTAACATATTAAGTGCTAATGATTTAATAAAATTTTATTTAGATTTAGTTAGAAATTATCCTATTATTAGTATTGAAGATGCTTTTGAAGAAAATGATTTAGAAAGTTTAGCGGTATTAACTAAACTTATTGGAGATAAAGTTATGTTAGTTGGAGATGATTATTTCTGTACTAATTCAACTCTTTTAGAAGCAGGAATAAAAAGTAATGCAGGGAATGCTATTTTACTTAAAGCTAATCAAATTGGTACAATTTCAGAAATGACAAAAACAATTATTACTGCTAAAAAGAATAATTATAAAACTATTATTAGTCATCGAAGTGGAGAAACTGAAGATACATTTATTGCTGATTTAGCAGTAGGGTTTGGAATACCTTTTATTAAAACTGGTTCTGTTTGTCGAGGAGAAAGAATTGCAAAATATAATAGATTAATGAAAATAGAAGAATTACTTGAATTAGGAAACAAGTAATTCTTTTTTACTAGTAAAAATAAATAAATTATCTTATAATTAAAATGGTGATTATATGAAGAAGCAAGTTGATGGAAATATTGCCTGTAGTAAAATTGCTTATATTTTTAGTGAAGTTTGTGGTATTTATCCAATTACACCATCAAGCCCAATGGCTTCAAACATTGATTATTTATCACATACTGATTTAAAGAATTTATATAATAGTAAACCTCGGATAATTGAAATGCAAAGCGAAGCAGGAGCTTCAGGAACCATGCATGGTGCTTTACTTTCCGGTTCACTTGCTTCGACATTTACAGCTAGTCAAGGCTTATTATTAATGATTCCCAATATGTATAAAATGGCTGGAGAATGCCTTCCTGGTGTTATACATGTTGCAAGTAGAACAGTAGCAACACACGCTTTATCTATTTTTGGAGATCATAGTGATGTCTATGCAACAAGAGATACTGGTTTTTGTATTTTATCTTCATCTAATGTTTTTGATGCTCAAAATTTAGCTGCTGTAGCCCATCTTTCTGCAATTAAAGGAAGTTTACCTTTTTTACATTTTTTTGATGGATTTAGAACTAGTCATGAGTTAAATACTATTGAAGATTTAGATGAAAATGAATTAATTAAATTAATTCCTTGGCCAGAATTAAATGAATTTAAAAAAAGAGCTTTAAATGTTAATTGTGGACTACAATATGGTATGGCAGAAAATGAAGATATTTATTTTCAATCTGTTGAAGCAAGAAATAAACTTTATGATGTTATGCCAGATATAGTTAATGATTATATGCAAAAAATAAATTCAATAATGAATACTTGTTATAAACCATTCAATTATTATGGAGCAAGTGATGCCAAAAACATAATAGTAGCTATGGGAAGTGTAACAGATACAATTAAATTAGTTGTTGATGAATTAAATAAAAAAGGTGAAAAAGTAGGGTTAATAAATGTTCATTTATATAGACCATTTAGTTCTAAGTATTTTTTAGAAGTTTTACCAAAAAGTGTTAAAAATATTGCTGTATTAGATAGAGCAAAAGAAGCTGGTGGAGTTGGCGAGGCACTTTATCTTGATGTAGTAAGCATTTTACATAACGAAAACATTAATATTGTCGGAGGACGCTATGGCTTGTCTAGTAAAAATACTACTCCAAGTGATATTTATAGTGTATTTAAAATGTTAAATAATACATTAAAAAATAATTTTACAATTGGAATAGTTGATGATGTTACAAATTTAAGTTTAGCTAAAGAAGATTTTCATATAAATTTAGGAGCAAGAGAAGCTAAAATATTTGGTTTTGGTTCAGATGGTATGGTTAATGCTAGTAAAGAAATTCTTAAAATAATTGCTAAAGAAGATTATTATGTACAAGGTTATTTTGAATATGATTCAAAAAAAAGTGGAGGAGTTACTGTATCTAATTTAAGATGGAGTAAAAATGCAATTAATGCTCCGTTTTATGTATTAGCTCCAGAGTTAGTAGTAGTAACTAAAGAAGAATATTTTCATAAATTTAAAGTTTTAGAAAATATTAAAGATAATGGTATTTTATTAATTAATAGTGGTAAAACTAAAGATGAATTAAATGATTTTTTACCAAATAGTATAAAAGAAGAAATTAATAAAAAGAAAATAAAAGTATATTATATAAATGCTAGTAAAATTGCTTTAGATAATAATATACCAGGTAAAATAAATAAAATTATGGAAATTATTATTTTAAAATTATTAAATATAAAAAATAGTTTTGAAACAGTTTCTAATTTAATTAAAGAAACATTTGTTACCAAAGGAAAAGAAATAATTGATAATAATTTAAACGCTATTCAATATTCACTTACTCATTTAGAAGAATTAAATCATTTAACTTATAAAGAAGAATTTGTTAAACTTAAGAAAAATATTTTTGACTATATTAACGAAAGAAGAGGTAATGAATTACCTGTAAGTAAAATACTTCCATATAGTAATGGATGTTTTCCTTGGGATTTAACAAAGTTTGAAAAAAGAGGTACTGCTTATGAAGTACCAGTATGGAATAAAGAATTATGTATACAATGTGGACTATGTAATATTATTTGTCCTCATGCCGTTATTAGACCTTTATTATTAAAAGAAAATGTTGGTTTAAAAATGTTAGGTAATGATGAATATAATTATTATTTAGCTATTTCTACTAAAGATTGTACAGGATGTGGATTATGTATTAAAAATTGTCCTACTAAAGCATTAAGTTTTGGTAAACCTTTAGAGGAAAATAATCAAATTGTGGAAAAATATTTTGATAATTATGAAAATCCAGAGATTATTAATAAATTTAATATGAAGGGAGCAAGTTTAAAACAAAGTAAGTTTAAATTTAGTGGAGCATGTGCTGGATGTGGAGAAACATCTTATATTAAAATTTTAACTCAACTTTATGGAGATGAATTAGTTTTTGCTAATGCTACCGGTTGTTCTTCAATTTATGGTGGAAGCATTCCATCTACACCATATAGTATTCCTTGGGCTAATTCTTTATTTGAAGATAATGCTGAATTTGCATATGGTATTCATATGTCTTATAAAAATAAAAGAGAAATACTTAAAAATGTTATCGAAAATAATTTAGATAAAGTAACAAATGATATAAAAGAATTATTAGAAAAATTATTAGCTAATTTTGAAGATCATCAAATTACTAGAGAAATTTATGATAATTTAAAGGGAAAAAAATTACCTAAAGAATTAAATAATTTAATAAATTATATTCCTTCAAGAGTAGTTTGGGCTTTAGGAGGAGATGGCTGGGCTTATGATATTGGCTTTGGAGGATTAGATCATGTATTAAATCAAGATGAAAATATTAAATGTTTAGTATTAGATACAGAAGTCTATTCTAATACAGGAGGTCAAGCAAGTAAGTCAAGTAACATTGGGGCTGTTTGTGAATTTGCTGATTTTGGTAAAAAGACTTTTAAAAAAGATTTATTTAAAATTGCTATGTGTTATCCAAATTGTTATGTTGCTAGTATTTCTTTAGGAAGTAATATAATGCACACAATAAAAGTATTTAAAGAAGCTATGGAACATAATGGACCTGCTTTAATAATTGCTTATTCGCCTTGTGTAGAACATGGTATTAAAAATGGAATGTCTTGTAGTGTGAGTGAAGAAAAATTAGCAGTAGATGTAGGTTATGAATTACTTATGCGTTATAAACCAGAAGAAGATAAATTATATATTGATAGTAAAGAACCTGATTTTGATAGATATGAAGAATTTTTAGATAATGAAGTTAGATTTAACTCACTAAAAATAAAAAATCGTGAAATAGCTCAAGAATTATTAAATTCTCAAAAAGAATTTGCTATAAAAAGATACAATTATTATAAACAATATGAAAAAAATCATTAGATATATATTTAATGATTTTTTTCAAACAAAAAACGAGATTACAAATTAATGTAATCTCAAAGAATAAAAAGGGGTTGACTAGTGTGATACTAGCACCAATCCAAAGAATTTCTTCGAATTGGTGATTATTATCCTAATCGATTTTAATCTTTTTGTCAACAACTTTTTGATCATTTTATTAAATATTTTACTAATTTAATTTTTTCTTATAAATTATATCTGTTATAATAATTTAAAGGTGGTTTTATGTATAAAAAAATCTATTTAGAAATTACTAATAAATGTAATTTAAATTGTCCATTTTGTATTAAAAATAATCGTCATCAAAAATATATGAGTATTAATGAATATAAATATATTTTAGAAAAAATAAAAGATTATACTAAATATTTATACTTACATGTTTCTGGAGAACCACTTATGCATCCCAATATAAATGAATTAATTAATATTGCAAAGAAATATTTTAAAATAAATATTACTACTAATGGTTATTTAATTTCCAGAATAAAAAATAATCATAATATAAGACAAATAAATATTTCTTTGCATAGTTATAATCCAGATTATAACATACCATTAACAAAATATTTAGATAATATAATAAATGTTATAAATAATTTACATGAAGATACTTATTTTTCTTTAAGATTTTGGATAAATAATAAATATAATAATGAAATAATAAAATATTTAGAAAATAAATTTAATAAAAAAATATTAATTAAAAAAGGATATGAAATTATTAAAAATGTTTTTATAAGTACTGAAAAAGAATTTATATGGCCAGATTATAATAATGAATTTTATAATGATTCAGGTAAATGTTATGCTCTTAAAGATCATATTGGTATATTAGTAAATGGAGATATTATACCATGTTGTTTAGATGTAAATTCTTATTTATGTTTAGGAAATATTTTTAAAGATGATTTACAAAGTGTTATAAAAAGTGAGAAATATAATATAATGTTAAAGGGTTTTCAAAACAATAAAAAAATAGAATTATTATGTAAAAAATGTAATTTTATTAGTAATTGATAAATGTAAAAAATAATTGTATAATTTTTTTAGAAAGGAGTTATTTTAATGTACTATTATGAACAAACACCAGCACCAACTACTACATTTACAAATGGATCAATAATTTGGACAATAGTTTCTGTAGTTCTTGCTGTAATAGGAGGGATTGTACTTTACTATATGTTTTTTAAACCAGAAAAAGAAGTTCAAAATAAATATTTATTATGGTTAAAAGAATTTTTCAGTTTTAAAAAAATGTTAATTGAAGATATGTTAAAAATAATATATACTATTTTAGCATTATTTATTACTTTATGGTCATTTACATTTATAACAGTTAATTTCTTTTCATTTTTAGCTTTTTTAATCATTGGAAATATAGTAATAAGAGTAGTATTTGAATCAATTTTATTAAATGTAATGATTTGGAAAAATACTAATGATATTAATAAAAAGATGAAAAGTACACCAATGAAAGAAACTAAAAAGAAAGTTGAAGAATAAAATTTTATATTGGTAGAGTGAAAGTTAATTATTAAATAAAAAGGATGTTATAACATCTTTTTTGTTTTATAGCTAAATATTCTATATATTTTAGGCATTAGCAATTTTACAAACGAACAAAAATATGGTATAATGTAATTACGGGGTAGTTAGGTTTCGACATATAAAAACTAGAAATGATTGCAAGTGGTAGGCATACCTAAAATGCACAAAAAAAATAAATAACGAAACTAATTATAGTTTTGCTCCAGCATACGCTTAAGATAGCGTAGGAGTACTTTATAAAGGCCTCTCTTATAGGGCATTATAAAGTTCATCTATATAAGATATATTATTTTATTTGATTAATGTAAAATAATGAATTTTAAAATTAATCTAGTTATATAGAAAATGTGTTGGAGTTGTCTATATAATAATATAAATTCCAACTAAACTTGTAGATATTGTTTAATAGATTATATTGGACACGAGTTCGACTCTCGTCTACTCCACCAAATTTGAATTTAAACAATTTATATTGTTTTTTTTATAAACTTGGAGATCAATATGGGTAATTTACATTTAAGAAAACTTATTAAAAATGAAACAATTTGGAAAGATAAAAAGAAATTTAAACATAAATGTGTTTTTGAAATTCATTGTATACTCAAAGTTATAGATACATCTAATACAATAAAATATTATGATGTTATGAAATGTAAAAAATGTTTATCATTTAAAAGTATTTCTCTTCCTAATAATGTGAATGGTGTTATTTTGCAAAATATAACAGAGGATCAAAAGAAATTACCTATGATTATTGGGTATTGTAAGCACAATTATGAAATTGGTTTTCATAATTTAGATAATGTATCATATATTCTAAAAAAATAAGATAAAATAATTTGATTAATAGCTAATTTCATTATAAAATATTGTTAGGTGGTATTTGTGGGAAGTGTTTATGAAAAAGCTTTAGAATATAAAAATAAATATCCTGGTAGTGTAGTTTTTCGTATAAAAAAGCATTGCAAAGTAATTGAAGATTATTTAAATCCAAATGAAGAAGTAAAATTTGCTTTTTGTGCTCAAAAAAATGAAAAATTTACAGATATTTTTAATACATTTGCCATATGTCTTACAGATAAAAGGATTCTTTTAGGTCACAAAAGAATCTTATGGGGAAATTTCTTGTATTCTATAACTCCAGATTTATATAATGATATGCAAATATTTCAAGGTCTAATTTGGGGTAAAATTACAATTGATACTGTTAAAGAGGAAGTAGTGCTTACCAATATTTCTAAAAAAGGTTTAGATGAAATAGAAACAGTCGTTTCTGAGTTTATGATGGAAGCAAAAAAGAAATATAAAAATGAAAAAGAAGTATAAATTAATAATTTTTATTTTAATTTTATTAGGTGGTTTTTTAATATTTTTGTATTTTAAAAATAGATCTTATGATTATGAAAAAGAATATAGTATTAATAAATATAAAATAATTGAAAAATATAATCGTGATAATAAGTATTATACTTTTTATATAACAAATAATAATGTTACTTTTCCATATATTATTTTTAATAAATATTTAAAAGAAAAAGAATTGTTACAAGAAATAGAAGAATATAAAAATGGAGAAGAAATATGTATAATACCTAAGAGTAATAAGTTATCCTTTGAACCTTTATGTAGTAAAAATAATTTAATATATACATATAATTTATCTATTAATAAAGAAGTTCCTTACAATTATAAAAGTAATACTAATTTAGATAAATCTTATAAAAAAATTAATATTTCATCAATTGGAGATAAAAATTTCTTATTATTTAATTATAAAGGTTTTTATTGGATTAATAAAAATAATAATAAGAATTTAAGTTTATTTGAAAAAGATGTTTATAATTTAAATTTAGTTTATCAAAAAGATAATATATTAATTGTACCAGATTATAATCAAGAATATTATTTTAATCTATTTTATTTAATCAATATAACAACTGGTGATATTAAAAAAATTGAAAGTAAAAATGCAATATCATTTGATAGTATTTTTATAGGTACTTTTAAAGATAATGTTTATATTCTTGATAAAAGAGAAGAAAAAGAATATGCCTTAAATATTAAAAAAAATAAAATCAAAGAAGTTGATTTTCAGGTTGTAGAAAATAATAAATTAGTTACTAAAAAATATAAAGATGTTTTAAAAAGTATTAAAGTAGATAATAATATTATTAAATATGAAATAAAAGATAATATATTATATAAAGTAATTAATAAATTAAAAATTCAAATTAGTAATCAAAAAATTACTAAAATAATTAAATCAACAGATAATGAAGTTTATTATTTAGTTGGTGAAAAGTTATATATGTATGATAGTATAAATGGAGAAGTTTTACTTTTAAGTAATTTTGAATGGAATTTTAATAACACAAATGTCATTTTTATTGGTTCTTAAACATTAAGGAGTGATGAATAAAAAATCATCATTCTTTTTTGATGTAAAATTTAAAGCAAAAAAATAG
>CANQAK010000021.1 GCA_947589495.1 uncultured Bacilli bacterium
TTTTCAAATTTTTCAAATTTTTTCAAACAAAAAGCGATATGTTCATTTTAAACATACCACTTTGTCAACAGTCTGAAGAGAGAAAATCTCTCTAATCTTTTGCTTTAAAAATAAGAGTAAAAACGAAAGAAAATATTACTACACTAACAATTGCTATTCCAGATGAACATAGTAGATTTGAAAATAATCCAAGTATTCCCGATTCTTCATAACCTGCAAGACCAGCCGAATATAACATATGGCCAAAATTAGAAATTAATGCTGTTGCCCCAGCTCCAGCCCAAGCTACTATTTTATCGTATATTCCTAAAAAGGAAAGCAGTGCTCCTAGTACTGTTACACCACTCGTTATATGCCCTGGTGTAAGTTTGGTATTATCTAAAATAATTTGACAAATAAGACAAACTAATCCAGCAAATAAAAATGCTTGTAAATACATTTACATTACCTCCAAACTAACTGCATGTGCAATAGCAGGAATAGGATTTTTTTGATTGACAAATGTTGGACTATGTAATGCTCCTGTTCCAATTATTAAAATTTTTTTGTATTTTGAATTAGTTAATATCTTATTAAACAGAACTAAAGGTAAACATGCTGGTCCACTTCCTCCAGAATATGTTTCTTGACTTTTTAAATATAGTTCACATCCAGCATCCAGATGTTTTTTAATTTTTAAATTATATTTTCTTAAAGCATATTCTTTAAATATAGTTCCTCCAATACATCCTAAATCTCCAGTTAAAATTAAATCATAATAACTTAAGTCTCTTTTTAAATCGGTTAAATGTTCATAAAGAGTTCTAGCTGCTGCTGGTGCCATTACTGCTCCTAAATTATTGGCATCTGTAATACCCATTTCTGTTACTTTACCTATCGTTGCAGATTCTACTTTTACCTTACCAATTTCTTTAGATAAAATTGTACTTATCCCCGCTGTAGCAGTAAATGTTGAAGTATGTGGTTTTGGAGAGCCATACTCAACAGGATAACGAAATTGTCTTTCAGCACTTAAATTATGAGAACTTGTTACTCCTAAAATCTTTTTAAATCCATCTTTATTTAAAAACATACCACCAACAATTAAAGATTCAGGAAAAGTTGCACAAGCACTATATATTCCTAAAAGAGAGATGGGAATATCTATTGCAGCATAACTAGTTGCTGATATTTGATTAAGTAAATCTCCTCCAACGATAAGATTTATATCATTAGTACTTAATTTATTTTTTTCTAAAATTTTTTGCATAACTACTCTTTGCATTTTAACTTCTGCTTTTTCAAATGTTTTTTCACCATAATAGTAATCATCCATTTTTAAATCTAATTTCTTTAATTTACTATTACTTTCTAATGGTCCAGTTAAAGTTAACCAATCTTGAATATAAACATTATTAAATTTTAAACTAGCCATACAACACCACCTTAATTAAAATTAAGAAAAAGGCACTCACTATTCCATATAAAATGACGGAACCAGCTAGTTTAAAAACATTAGCACCAATGCCTGTAACAAAACCATCTTTTTTATAATCAATGGCAGCACTTTGAACACTATGAGCAAATCCAGTTGTAGGAATAATTAGACCACATTTTGCTTTAGATACCCAATTATCAAACTTACCAATTGCAGTCATAAAGGATGCAAAAAGGATTAAAATAAATGCTAACCAAGCACAAGAATCAACACGAGAAAGGCCAAATGATTCCATCAGAATATTAACAATAACTTCTCCCACAAATCCAACGCCACCTCCTACTAAAAATGCTACTATGGCATTACGTAGTTTAGGTTCTTTAGGAGAAAGTTCTTTAACTAATTTCTGATATTCTTCTTTATTCATAAAATCACCATTTTTATTATGTTAAAAAATGATTTTATTTATACTTATAATTGCAAATATTCACGCATTTTATTAATTCCTTTCTTTTCATATCTCGATACCATAACTTGAGTCATATTTAATTTTCTAGCTACTTCTTGTTGAGTCAAATCTTCAAAATATCTTGATCTTATAATATTTTTTTCATCATCAGTTAAAACTGCAAAACTATCATCTACTAAAATTTTTGTATCAATATCTTCTGTTTTTGAACTGATACATTCATAAGCATTTCTTTCATCATCACCACTAGCATCTAAGGACATTATAGCACTAGCACTCATACAAGCTAGGTCTATTTCTTCTAAACTTAATCCTAAATATTCAGCAAGTTCTAAATTGCTAGGAATTTTACCAATGTTTTGAGCAATTTTATATCTTTGCTCTTCTACTTTTTTATAAAGACTTAAAATATCTTTACTAATTTTTAAATCTCTATTACTTGCTAGCATAAACATTTCTCCAAAAATATAAGGATAGGCATAAGTTGAAAATTTTGTTGTCCCATTTTGCTTGTATTTTTTTAAAGCATTTAGTAATCCAACAACTCCAGCTTGAAATAAATCATTTTTATCTACACCATAAAAATAATTAGTCATCTTCCAAAGCATTTTTTCATTATCTTTTATTATATTTTCATATTTCACCCTTTTTACACCTCACACTGTTTTAAAGCAGTTTCTTCTGATGAAAATGTTTTAATATGAAGTCTTTTTAATTTTAACTTGTTTTCATTTGTAACCTCGCATAAATATATTTTACCTTTCTCTTTTTTGACTATGCATTTTGTATTTAAAATTGCATCTATTCCTGATTCATCAATACTTTTTAAATTAGCTAAATTATAAATAATATTTTTTATTTTATGTTTATTTATAACAGGTACTAAGTAATTATAAATTTTATAATTACTATGTCTATTTAATGTACCATTTAGTCTAATTATTAGCACTTCATCCTCATACTCTAAATCCATTTTTAACATACATTCACCTGCTATTTTAATATAGTACATTCTCTTTTCTTTTTAAACAAATTCGACAAATGTTCTCAAAAAAAAAACTAGCGATTGCTAGCTTTAAATAAAAGTAACTTCTTTTTTAGAAAACTCTTCCATTATACCATCACTTTCAGGTATCAAAACTATTTCATTATTTTTAAGAGTTTCTTTAACATTTATCAGTCTTTGGTTACTTGAACCTCTAAATAAAAGATTTAAATTTTGTAATTCATGAATATATTTTCCATCTACTAAAACATCTACATATTTTAAAAATTCCAAATAAATAGGTTTTTTTTCAGCCATTTTTAAAATTTCTTCATAAGTAAAACCAGTATAACACCATACATTTAAACCAATTTTTTTAGCATGTGAAGCAATTTCTGTAACGGCCTCTATTTGAAATAAGGGATCTCCTCCACTTAAAGTAATTCCATCTTGGTTTTGTAAATGGTCTAACTCTTCTTTAATGTCATCAACTGAAAAATCTTTTCCCCCTTGAAAATCATGGGTACTTGGATTTTGACAAAAAGGACAATTATGAGAACATCCTTGAGTCCAAATAACTGTCCTTATTCCAAATCCATCAACAACACTATCACTTTGAAGAGGTGCTGCTAATCTAATTTTCATTTTTCTATTTTACTCCAGTATGTTTTACACGATCATGTTCTTCAGCTTTTTTGGCATTGTTAAATCTATCTAAAGTTCCTACCAAATAACCAGTAATTCTTCTGATTCTTTCAAATCCTACCCCTTCTCCTACAGTTTTTACTTTTTTTGTTGCTTCCATAATTTTTTTCCTCCTTTATCTTTTCTTATTTTAGCAATTACAATCTAAATGATTTATTGTCTCTAGTGGAACACCTTCAAAATCTCTTCTTCCACATTTAGGACAAACATCATTAATTATTCCTACATATCCACAAACAGGATCTCTGTCTACTGGATGATTAATAGCTCCATAACCAATATCAGTATCATGCATAATTCTAATAATTTTTTCAAATGCTTCAACATTATTAGCTGTATCACCATCTATTTCAATATATGAAATATGTCCGGCATTAGTAAGGCTATGATATTTTCCTTCCACACTTAATTTATGTTCTATTGTTGTATGATAATATACTGGTACATGGAATGAATTTGTATAATATTCTCTATCTGTAACACCTTTTATTTTTCCATAAATTGATCTGTCAATTCCTACAAAACGTCCTGATAATCCTTCAGCTGGTGTAGCAAGACAAGTGAAATTTAATTTTAATTCTTCAGAATATTCATCACATTTTTGACGCATATGTTTAACTATTTCTAAACCTAATTTTTGAGCTTTTTCACTTTCACCATGATGTTCACCAATTAAAGCTTTTAAGCATTCTGCAAGTCCGATAAAGCCAATTGATAATGTACCATGTTTTAATACTTTCTTAATTTTAGCTCCCGGTTCTAATTTTTCTGAATCAAGCCATACATGAGATCCTAATAAAAATTTAAAATTGTTAACACTTTTACTACATTGAATATCAAATCTTTGAAGTAATTGACCTTTACATAAATCTAATATTTCATCAAGTTCTTCATAGAATGCTTTCATATCTGGTTTCGTTCTATTTCCATCAACTATACCATGTTTTATTCCTAATCTTGGTAAATTAATTGTGGTAAATGATAAATTCCCTCTCCCTGGTGTAACTTCTTTATCAGGGTAAGATACATTACCAATAACTCTTGTTCTACAACCCATATAGGCAACTTCTCTTGTTGGATCATTTCCTCTTAAATATGGTTTATTAAATGTTGAATCTAAAAATGAGAAGTTTGGAAATAATCTTTTTGCAGATACCTTACAAGCTAATTTAAATAAATCATAGTTTGGATCTTCTTTATTGTAACTTATTCCCTCTTTTAATTTAAAAATAGAGATTGGGAAAATTGGGGTTTCACCATTTCCTAAACCAGCATCAGTTGCAAGTAAGAAATTTTTAATAACCATTCTTCCTTCTGGTGAAGTATCAGTTCCAAAGTTAACTGATGAAAATGGTACTTGTGCTCCTGCTCTTGAATGCATTGTATTTAAGTTATGAATAAAAGCTTCCATAGCTTGATAAGTTATTCTGTTTGTTTTAGCCATAGCTTTATCATAAGCTTTAACAAATATTTCTTCTAATCTTTCACTTGTAATGAAATCTTTAAAGACTTCTTTAGGATTATATTCAATAGAATCTTCTTTATTAATAACTTCAATTACTTTATTAAAATCTATTTCTCCTAGAAAACCATCTAAATCTAAATAATCATATGTCATTTGTTTCATTTGTTTTTTAAATGTTTTTTTAACTCCAGGAGCCATATAATAATCAAACATTGGAATACTTTGACCACCATGTTGATCATTTTGATTAGCTTGAATACATATTGCTGCTAAAGCTGTATAACTCATAATATCATTAGGGGTTCTTAAATAACCATGTCCTGTTGAAAAACCATTTTTAAATAATTTATCTAAATCGATTTGGTTACAAGTTGTTGTTCCCATAGCTAGGAAATCCAAATCATGAATATGAATTGTTCCTTCATCATGTGCTCTTGCATATTTATTATCCATTAAATAAGCTTTTGCAAATTCTTTAGAAACTGTTGAACCAAAATGTAACATTGTTCCCATTGGTCCATCGCCATCAACATTAGCATTTTCTCTTTTAGAATTTTCTTCTTTTGCACTTTTTAATCCTAATGACTCAATTGCTTTAACAAATTTATGTTGTTGTTTAACAACAAACGCTTCTCTTGAAGCAGTTCTTCTTTCACGATATTCTGAAAAAGATTTATAAACTTCTTCGTCTGTTTTTTTCAACTCTTTTTCAATTAAATCTTGAATTTCTTCGATACCAATTGTTTTTCTATCTTTATATTCTTTTTCGATGTGTTGAAGAACTTTTTCGTATATTTTATTAACTATTTTTTCATCATAATCTTCATAAACACTATCAAAGCCCTTTTTAATGGCAATAGCAATCTTTGCCCCGTTAAATGGGACTCTTTGCCCACTTCTTTTGACTACTATAATGTCATTTGTTACTTCCACTTTCATAATTTAATACCTTTCTTTTTTACACTCTCATTATATAATTTCATTTTTTCTTTGGCAATGTTTTTTTTGCATTTTTTTCTCGTTTTGTAAAACGAACAAAATATTTTTTTTGATTTTTTTCATAAAAAAAACATTTTACCCTTATTACACCTATAAAATATTTTTTCTACTTTATAAAAAATTTTTTTGTTCGTTTTACAGTCAACATTAGTAAAGTTTAATACTTTACTTAGTTGCTATATATTTTTATAAATATTATAATATAATTATTAAGGAAGTGTTTATATGTTTAATAATAAAACTGTTCATTTTATTGGTATTGGTGGTATATCAATGAGTGGTATTGCTGAAATATTACATCAAAAAGGAATAAAGGTTACTGGTAGTGATGCAGCATATTCTAATAATATTAAAAAACTAGAAGAAAATGGTATTCATGTTGTTATTGGAGAAGATGTAACTTTAGTTGAAAAAGCTGATATTGTTGTTTATACTGCTGCTATTTCCAAAGATAATTCTGAACTTAAAAAAGCTCATGAATTAAATAAAGAAACTTATGAACGAGCTAAATTTTTAGGAATTTTAACTAAAGAATATGAAAATGTTATATGCATTTCTGGAACACACGGTAAATCTACAACAACAGGTATGATTGCTACATGTTTTTTGGAAGATGAAAAAAATCCTACTATTCAAATCGGAGCTATTTTACCTAAAATTAATTCTAATTATTATGTAGGAGATCAAAAATATTTTATTATGGAAGCATGTGAATATGTTGACAGTTTTCTTTCTTTCTATCCTACTAGTGAAGTTATTTTAAATATCGATGATGATCATTTAGATTATTTTAAAAATATGGATAACGTTAAAGCATCTTTTACTAAATATACTCATCTTTTACCAGAAAATGGTAATTTAGTATTAAATTATGATGATGAAAATACTATTAATTTAGATTATCCTAAAAATGTTAATTTAATTACTTATGGTTTAAAAAATGATACTGATTTAGTAGCTAAAAATATTACTTATAATAATTTAGGAAAACCAGAATTTGATGTTTACTATAAAAATAATTTAATTACCCATATTGAATTAAATATTTTAGGTAATCATAATATTTATAATGCTCTAGCAACTATTGCAATTTGTATAGTTTATGATGTGAGTATTGAAGCAATTAAAAAAGGTTTAAAAGAATACATTGGTGTTGAAAGAAGATTTCAACACCTAGGAGTATATAAAAATAATATTTTAGTATATGATGATTATGCTCATCATCCAACAGAAATTGCTTCTACCTTAGAATCAGCTAAAAATATTAAATGTCATGAAAATTATGTTATTTTTCAATCTCATACTTTTTCACGAACTAAAGAACATTTAGAAGAATTTGCAAATATATTAAAACAATTTGATAATGTCATAATTGCCCCTATATATCCAGCAAGAGAAACTAACATTTATAATGTTAAAGAAACTGATTTAGTTGATTTAATAAAAAAAGATAATCAAAATGTTATTTATATAGATAGTTTTGATAAAATTGTTGAATATTTAAAAGAACACTTACAAGATAATGATTTAGTTTTAACCGTGGGAGCAGGACCAGTTAATGAAGTTGGTTTAAAACTTCTTGAACAATAAAAAAATTAGTAGCATTTACTAATTTTTTTTATTGTTCTATGTAGTAGTTATAAATTTATAACTATTTATTCCACTATTTGTAATATTTAATTCAACATAAATATTATCATTACTTTCATCTTCTACAATACTAATATTTTGAGTTACATTAAAGTAACTTAATAACTCTAATGCAGCATTTTCTAAATTAGTACTATTTTCTTTATCAGTAGTTAATTTAATCTTTAATCCATCAGTAGTATTAGAATAATCCATAGTTATATTAGCATAACTTGGTACTACTATTACATTACCATATGTATTAGAATCTTCCTCTGTACCATGAGAAAATAATCTTAAAATGATTGTTTCAACAACATTACCATCCGTATCTTTGGATTGAATTAAGAAATAATCACTAAATTCTTGTAAATCAACAGAATTGTTTTTTTCAAAAGATCCTTCTATTGCACTATTTCCATTAATTAAATTTAAAGTTTCTGTTTTCAAACATATATTATTTTCGCTACATTTATTTAATTGTTCCATTAATGCATCCATCATAACAGGTGGAATATCAACTGGTATAACTATAGGATTTTCTTGAACTCCACTTATAGCTTTTAATAAATTTGAAATATTTATTCTTACTAAATTATAACCAACTGATTCTGCTTTAGCATCTACACCTCTAGATAAACCATTAATTACATTAGTACCTGAAATAATATAATCAATTATATCTTTATCAGCAAAATAATTATTAATTTTAGTTATTTCTTCAGGAGAATAAATTTTATCTAAATATTTATTTAAAATTCCCTGAACTGTTGCTTTATTTGGAGTATTATAAGTAAAATACATATAATTATATATATTTTGTGTTAATGTTGCAGCATAACCATTAAAAGTATCTAAAATTTTAAATGTTATAAAACCAGGGTTTTCAGTTGTTGAAATTTCTAATCCAGGTAACTCATATTTTGCATCATTTATATTATCTTTTGTTGCATCTTTAAATATTGAAATATATTTATTAATACCAGGAATTATAATACTATTAGCAGTTGCACTTGTATAAACATCATCTATATATTTTGGTTCATAACTTTTTTCTATTAATTCTTTTAAAGTATCATAAATTGAAAGGCTTTTCTCATCAACTAGTAAAATATTAGTTGGTTCAAACTTATCTTTTAAATATTCTTCTAAATCTAATGTATCACTAGCCTCAGCATAAGTAAATTCTGATATATCATCTGCTACTTTTTCTTTAACAGTAACATTTATTTTTATCTTATCATTTTCTGTTACATCCGTTAAATGACATGTAATAGTTGCTGAAACTTTTTCTTTACCAGGGTTTGTAAAAGATATTTTATTAGAATCTTTATCTTTTATTGATACATCACACCCTTTAGCCTCAATTGTATAAGTATCTTTTTCTCCATCTCTTACAACATTATTTCTTTCAAATGATACTTGATATGTAATAATAGCATTAGTTGAAGGATTAGATTGAGTTAATTCAATTTTTCCATTATTTAATTTATAGAATTCACTATTATAAGCTAGTTCTCCTTTTTTTATATATTTAGAATGAGAGCTAGGAACAATATTAAAATTTAATATACTTAAAATTAATAAAGTATAAAATATTGTTATTATTATTTTTTTATTTTCTTTTATTCTACCCTTCATTTTCACTACCTCACATCTTTTTGAACTGCTGAAAAACTAGCATTTAATAAGTTATTACTCTTTGATGATGTATAATAACTCTCATAATCTTTTTTATTATACTTTAAAGTTATTTTAAATTTTTTTAAAGTACCTTTACCACCTTCAATATTATTAATTTCTGCATCATCTTTTATTGTATAGACATTATTTGTTGAAGTATCAAGATCAAGTTTTATTGCTCTTTTTTCTTCATTTGTTTCTGGATTTAATTCAATAAGTTCTCCATTTACATCTCCAACTTTTTTAGATACAAAGGAAAAATCACCATTTAAATATAAAGTTAAATAAAAATTTGTATCTACATCAATTGCTGTGGTATCTACGGTAAAATAGTAATCTATTTTACTAGTAGCTCTATAATTATGATAATTACAATTTTCTGTTATTTCACTACTACATTCATATGGTGCTACTGTTATATCAAAACGAGCTACACTGGCACTATCACTTGATTGAAATTTACTCATATATTTTGAATAAGTTATTACAGTAGTAAATAATCCCATTACTCCTACATACATAAATAACCATTTTCTTAAATTTTTTCGAAATCTTTTACTATGTAATAACTCTTTCATTTTTATCTACCTTTCTTTTTATTTTTACTTTTACTTTTCTTCTTTTTTTTCTTTTTATTTTGTTTTTTCTTTTTAGGTTTTTCTTTTTTAAATTTACTTTTTAACTTATTCCAAACATCTTTTAATTTATTTGGTTTTTCATCTTCTTTAATTTTACTTTCTTTTTCTTTTAAATAATCTTGAAATTCTTTTTCATCTTCATCTAAAATTGGATTTCCAAATTTATCAGTACTAATAAGAAAACAAATAAGAATACCAATAACTAAAATCATAATACTGACAAAGGGATTTTTTAGCGATGATAAAATTATTCCTAAACCACTAATCTTAAAAATATATTTACCAACAATATTTTTAACAGGTAAAGCTTCATCTTCTGTATTATTATTATCTCCTTTAGTAATCATTACATCATCTTTAATTTCTTTTAAACGATGAGTTACAAATGAATTATTTACATCATAAAATGTTATAATATCATTTTTTTTATACTGTTTTTCTTTAGTATTAATAACTATTAAATCCCCAACTTTAATGGTTGGTTCCATAGAACCTGTTACTACTTCTAAAACAGCATAACCTCCCAATGTTGCTAAATCTTTTTTCATTATTTTAATCTGAATAAAATTATTTAAATTAAATATTAATATCAGTACTAAAATAACAGTAATAATTATCAATAAAACTCTCTTAACAATTTTCATATCTTAATCCTTACTACATTTAGAATCTTTAGTACTGATTTTTAATCCCACAACTATTTGATATTCATTATTAAGATCAGTTATAGATTTTCCAATTTTTGTATCAACTACATCATTATCTAACCATTTCCAAGCTAAACTAATTCTTGTACTCTCTTTATTTTTTACTTCTAAATTCATATTATGAGCACCCTTATAATTATCAATATAAGTATCTTTATTTAAAATTTTATAATCATTATTATCATGGTAATATAAAGTATCATTAGTGCTTATTTTATACCCCATATTTACACAACCAACATCTACACAGACAGTATTTAATTCTTCTAAAGATACTCCTTTAATTGTAATATCTTTACCACTATTATTATCTATATTCATTATATGCTCACCATGCACACCAGGATAAATCATATTTTTTATTCCATATGCTTTTTCATATTCTTCATTATAGAATAATTCTTCTTCAACTAAATATATCCATTTTTCTTCATCTGGTATCTCTTCAGTTGGAACAGTACTATAAATAGCATATAAATTCATACTCTTAGTTATTTGTATTTCTTCATCAATGCTATAAACATCAGAATCATTTATTGTAGCATTTTTTCTTTCACTATAACCTACTACTTTATAATATTGACAATCTTTTTCTAAGTAAGCAATATAATCACTTAATTTAAGTGTTGCTTTATTTTCAAATTTTAAATTATATTCTTCAGTTAATTCATTAAATAAACCACCATTAGCATAAATATTAACAATGTATTCTTTTACTATATTAACTGTTATATTAAAGCTATTTACCAACCCACCATTAACACTACCTTTAACACTAACATTGTGTTTACCAATAGTATCACTTTTTACATTAATAACTAATGAATTAGTGCCTTCAGTAGAATTATCGTAAGTAATTTCTATATCACCTTCAATTATAATGTAATTATCTCTGTTATTAGCATCATATATAATTATTCCATTTTCTGTTTTTTCTACAACAATATTTCCATTAAATAAATTATTATTTAAAACTATTTTTCCTTCTTCATTTACAGTTATTTCATAACTATTAGATTCAGCATTTAAGAAATATTCATATTTTTTATAAATTATGTTGGTACTGTCAGTACTATCTCCATACTTAATAACAAGTTTTTTAGTAGTACCTACATCTTCATTTCTTGGTATGACACTTACAGTACCCTTTCCTTTATTATAACTACCACTAAATTCAATTAATACATCATCTTTAGTATAATCATCTACTTTATACCACTTACTTGTATTTCTATCATATTCATATATTTCATAAATTACTTGAGTAGTTCCGTTATCTAAATAAACAGTATAAGAATCATTAATTATCTCGACTTTTCTTTGGGCTCTATATATTGTTATTGTATACGTTTTAGTATTACCTAATTCATCTTCAACAGTAATTTCTAATTTATTTTCGCCATACTGAAGTTTCAAATTATCTAAACTATTAACATTTTTTCCATTAAATCGATAAGTAACTTTACTATTATTATTTTCTTTAAGTGCTTCTAACGCAACTCTATCTTCATAAAAGGATACATCCATTTCATAACTTAATATATCTTTATTAAATTCTTGATTTAAATTTAATCCCTCAGGAGTTACAATGTCTTTTAAGCCACTACTATTCTTATTATTTTCTTTTTTGACTACTATAGTATATGTCGTAGTATTTCCTTCTTCATCAGTAACTTCTACTTCTATTACATTATCTCCATCTTTTAATTCTAAATCTTTTAAGCTATCAACTTCTTCTCCATTAAATCTATATTTAACTTTTGATTTAGAACTTTTTAAATCTTCTTCCATACTAAATTTAGAAACATCTTCTGGAATTACTACAGTATAATTAGTTATATTTTCATCAAAACTTGGTGATAGTACTCCATCACTAACTTTTAAACTTTTAAGTTTATTTTTACTACTTTCTACATTAGATGGAGTACTATCTACAACATTTACATTAAATGTTGCTTCATAAGTTTTACCATCACAAGTTACTTTTAAAGTAATATTAGTACTACCTTTCTTTTTACCAACTATATTTAAAACATTATCTTTTATAGTAGCAGAAGCAATACTTTCATCTTCTACATAAACTTTAACTTTACCATTTATTCTAATTAGATCAAACGCTATTTTTAAATTTTTGCTTTTATATAAATTAATTGTTCCTTTTTTTCTACTTAAACTAATATATTTACTAGCTTCTTTTATATTAGCTTTAGAAATAGCTCTATAAGTTTTACCATTAATTTTAGATTCTAAAATAATATCTACTAATCCAATACCTTTTGGATTAATTACAACATATCCATCTTTAACATAACATACTGCAATATTAGCATCACTAGTTATACATGTTAAATCTTTAGGATTAATATTTTTATAACTATAACTTAGTTTTGCATTTATATCACTTTCATATAATTCAATATTATCACTATTAAAAATTAAATCTCTATTAATTATTAATTCTTCTTCCCCATCATCTGGCTTTATTTCAATCGTATCTTCTGTATTAAAAGCATTACCAATTTTACCAAGCAATCCTGTTGTACAACTTGTTATAAGTAAAAGAATTATGATAATAATAATGATTATCATAATAATTGTTTTTAAATCACGATGTTTATTTTCTTTATTATTATCCATATTCTTTTCCTTTCTTTTTATTTTTGTATTAAAACACCCAAATAAATCCATAATATAATTATAGATTTATTTGGAAGTTTAAATAACTTCCAAGTTATTATTTTTAAATACTAGGTATTTCATCTTGTGTTGCTGTTAATTTAGCATTTACAATAACTTTTGTTCTTTTATCACTAGTTGCTGAATTTTTACCAATTGGAGTATCTGTTTCACCATTTGTATCATCAGGCCACTTCCAATCAATAGTGATAGTTAAATTTTCACCATTATCTAATTTTAACTCTGCAGCAGCACTTGAAAAATCAATATTATCTAAATCTCCAGTCTCACTTAAAGTTGTATTACCAATTTTAACTGTATATTTTAAAGGTATACCAGTAGCTGTACTTCCTGTAGTATCAAATTTTAAAGATAATAAAGCTTTAACATCAGAATTGTTTTCTACCTCAATAGTTTCAGTTCCTGAAGAACCAGGAGCAATTAAAATTATATCTTTTAAATCCTCTTGAGCAGCTTTACCTTCAGCAGTAAGACTTGTATTTTCTTCATTAAATAAATCAAATGTAAATTCTTCTTCAGCAGCAGTTTCGTTTACATTAAATGACCATTTTGCAACATGTGCTGTTGCTGTTTTTCCTGTAAATGTATCAGTATATTTAGCGTAAGTACCACTTACTGAATATCCAGTAACAACTACTGCTAATACTAATGCAACGAATGCGATAACTTTCTTATTCATTATTTCACCTCCTTTATCCTAAATTTTTTTTGCATAAATTTATATGCATAGGAATTTATGCATTCCTAATCTATGTAAACACCATTTCTGGTAGTTTACCCATACTTAATTAATCCTTCTTTTTAGGACTTTTTTTATTTGAACTAGCTTTTTTCTTAGAAGTATTTTCCTCTTCTTTTTTTGCTTGTTCTTCTTTCATCTTTTTATATTCTAAAAATTCTTCTCTTTCTAATTCTCTTTGCTTTTTAGTAGAAATTGAAAAACCTATCATGAATATTGCACTTATTAATAATACTAGAACTACAACAGTAGTTGGTTCAGCTAAACTATTCATCATATTACCAATTCCAGGTATTCTCATAACATATAATCCTTCAACATCATCATAAGAAACTAAATTTTGATCTTGAGAATTATTGTTATCACCTTTAGTAATAAAATAAGTTTCACCATCATTTTCCACTATATCTTTAATTCTATGTGTTGTAACAGTACCTTCAGCATCCCTAAAGGCAATTACATCTTCTATTTTTAATGTTTCAGGTTCAATTATTTTAGTAATAATTAAATCTCCTTTATGAATTTCTGTTTCCATAGATCCTGATAAAACCATAAAAGGTTTATAACCAAAGACACTTGGAATTTCATCTTCATTTGTATGAGCTTGATAAATTATCCATATATTTATTAATAATATTGGTACTAATATAATACAAGCAATTATAATTATCCAATTGGTAATAGATTTATACCATTTTCCCTTTTTATTCATTTTTATACCTCATTTCTATAATCTTTTCTTCTTGCTCTTACCATAACTAATTGTTCATTATTATCTATATTTAAAGCTTCTAAATTATTATTTATTATTTCTTTATCTTTTGATTCAAAATATTTACAACCTAATTGTTTACATGAATAATAATATTTAGTAGAAGTTTCTCTTGGATTATCATAATCAATATCATGAGCAACTTGTACCCTTCTTGTTTCTGCTCCACAGCTCTCACAAGTATAAACTTCTATGTAACAGTAATCTGCAATTGGTCTTGAAGGCATTTCAATAGTTGGATTACTTTTTTCTTTATGAACATGTGGAGCTTCTTTTGTTTGACCACATGTAGTACAAGTACCCCATGAACCATGATCATAAGTATGTAAAACATTTTCTTGACGACCACAAATACTGCATTCTCTATGTTCATAATCTTCATCTTTAGAATTTAATATTGAATAATTATGTTCACATGGTAAATCGTATTCAACATTACATCCTTCATTTGTACAATCATAATGAATAGTATAAGCCATACGATTTACTGATGTACTTAAATTATGATTTTCAGAAGTTGTTTCAAATACTCTATCACATTCAGTACAATAAGTAGATTCTGTATAACAAATATCATCTTTATCTTGAGAAAATTCTTTTTTAGTATCTTTAACATGTTTGAAAGTTTCACTTTCTTGTAATTGTTCACAAATAGAACAATATTTATCAATTCTATAACAATCTTCTAAAGTATTAAGTTCTACTCTTTTTTCATCATTTGTATTATGTTCATGAGCTTCAACTAAAGTTTTTGTATAATCACAATTTTTACAACTAACTACTATAGAACCATCTGGATTTACATTAGTAACTAAAACATGCGGTGTTTTTAATTCTGCTCCATCATCTTCACAATAACGATATTCAAATTCATCATCTTTTTTAACAATATCACCATATTTATGAGTATGACTATAACCATAATTATATGAGTAATTACATCCTTCATTGGTACAAAAATAAGTAATTGTACCATCTGAATTATAACGATATGTCATATTATGAGAAGTTTTTAATTCTTCATTACATTCTTCACAATATCTATATTCATAATTACTATCATATCTTTTTATATCTCCAAAATTATGAATATGATCTATTTTATATGAATAATTACATCCATCATTTTCACATTTATAAGTAATTGAATAATCAGGATTCACTACTGATACCAAATTGTGTGGTGTTTTAATTAATTCTTGACAATCATTACAATAACTATATTCATATTCTTTATCAAAATTTATAATACTACTTGGTTTATGAAGATGTTCTCTTACCTCAACTATGTCATAACCTATACATTTTCTTTCATCTTTACCAGTATCTTTATTATATATCCATTCTGTAAATTCTAAGTCTTTAAGTAAATTTTCAACAATTATTTGATGTTTACAATCACTACATTCTAATGTAATTATTTCTTTATATGTTTCATCATTATTTTTAATATATTCTTTATTTTTTACATTTAATTTATGATCTACCAGTTGAACTTCTCCACATACACAATATTCTTTATGAACTTTTTCATCAAAATCTTCAAAAATAGTAAATTCATGTTTATGTTCTCTTTCCTCAACTATATCATAATCTAAACATTCTCTTTCATCTTTACCAGTATCTTTATTATATACCCATTCAGTAAACTCTAAATCAGTAAGTAATTTTTCTTCCTTTATTCTATGTTTACATACACTACATTCTTTAGTAATAACTTGTGTATAAGTATTTTCGTAATTATATATATAATTAGTATATAGAACATTATAAGAATGTTCTACGGTCCTAAATTTTCCACATTCACATATTTCTTTATGATATTTATCATTTAAAACTTCATACTCATTATATTTACAAATATGTTCTTCTTTTTCTTCTGGTATTGTTGAAAGATTTATTTCTTCAAAATTATTTTCATTATTTATTTTTGGTTCAGAAGGCATAATTTTATGAGGAGTAACTTCTGGTTTAATAGTAGGTCTTTCTACCTCATTTAATCCTTCTTCCTCAATTAAACTATCTTCCTTTGATAATTCTTCTTCAACCATACTTAGAATTGAAGACTCATAATCATGAGCATTTTTATCTTTAGAATTATCTTTATTATTTTTTTTCATAAAATTACAACTAGCAATTCCTGAAACTAAAATAGTAGCACTTAAAAATACTGCTATAATTCTTTGTTTAGATTTTTTTAATTTTTCTGCTAATTTTTCTAAATTATTTTCCATTTTTTCCGCCACTTTTCCCTTTCAAAAAACAATTTCAATTCGGCTTTTATTATACATTAAAAACTACTTTTGTCAATAAACGTTTATATATCAAATCTCTACTTCAATTATAACATCTTAAAACTAATAAGTAAATTTATTTACTTAATTTTACTAATGGAAAAAAGTTACAATTAATTATATGTACTCAAAATATAATTACTACTAAAAAAATTGGTTGTCAAAATGAAATAAATGTGTTAACATATTATTGTTCAAACAAGTTTGGCGGGGTATATCAACTGGCTAGATAGTTCGGTTCATACCCGAAATGTTGGGGGTTCGAGTCCCTCCCCCGCTACCATATTGATTGAAACTCAGAAAAACACGAGTAAAAATAAAGAGCGTACTTGATAAAAGTACGTTTTTATGTTATTATGTATTTGTCAAGGAAACTTGCATAAAATAAAAAAGGAACATTCAATATGCTAGTGTTGAGTGTTGCCAATATAATTTTGGTTTCACCTAATTCAAAGCAGTTGAGTTAGGTGATTTTCTTTTTATACTAAAACTATAAATAGTAATAATATTAATAGGAAGATAAGAATTACTAAAGATAGAATTAAAAGTTGTTATGCTGCTTCCTTTAGAGTACCAAAAAAACAAATAAAAAATAGCTATTACTCAATATGATAGCTATTTTTTATTTATTTAAAGGATTTAAAATAAGAATACTTTGATTACTTAAATCTAATAAATTATTAAATTCTAATATTTCTTCATAAGAAATATTTTCATATATTTCTTTTAAATTATCAATAATATCTCCATAATTTAATATTTCTGTTTGAATAATACCATTAACTAATTCTACATCTTCATATTCTAATATTAAAGATGCTATATTAGCTTTTTTAATTCTATTAAATGTTTCTTCTTTTATTTCTAAATTATTTAATTGTTCATTAAATAAATCTAATATTTCTTTAGTATATTTACTATCTATAGTAAACATAATTACTAAATAGTCATCAAATATATCACTTACATAAGTCATACTACTAATTAATTCTTTTTCTAATAATTTATCTTTAAAATCACTAGTAGTACCAAAATTAGCCTTTAATAATAAAGATGTTAATACTCTTATTTTTAAATCATCAAAACCTTTTAAAGAATTTTTAGGTATTTTAATACCTATTTTTATTTTACGACTTGTAACATTTATATTTATTTCTTCATATTTTTTATTTACTTTTTTATTTTCTTTCTTAATTATTCTAACAGGATTTTTATATTTAGGAAATTCTTTATTATTTTGATTTTCTCTAACTGCTTCCATAACATCATAAGGGTTAAAATTACCAGTAACTATTAAAAACATATTTTCTGGATGATAAAATGTATCAAATACTAATTTTATATCTTCTAAAGTAATATTTTTTATATCTTTAGGATTACCAGTAATTAAATATTTATATTGTCCTTCAATAAATATATTATCTAAATGTTTAAAAAGCATTACATTATATGGATCATCTTCACCCATTTTAGCTTCTTCAGTAATTATTCCTTTTTCATTATTGACAATATTTTTAGTAAAAAATGGATTTTGAACAAAATCTAATAAATGAATAATATTTTTTGTAGGATCTTCACTACCTAATACTTGATAATTAGTATAATTAAAAGTTGTAAATGCATTTGTATCACAACCATTTTTATAATAGAAATCATGGGCAGTAGTATCTTTATCTTCATTAAATTTAACATGCTCTAAAAAATGAGCAACTCCTTTAGGTAATTTATATATCTTACTGCCTATCTTAAATTCATTATAAATTGAACCATATTTTACTGATAAAGTTCCATAAAAAGAATTTACTCTTTTATTAACCCACATATATACTTTTAAACCATTATCACATTCATCATAATAAATAGTTTCATTTAAACCTTTTAAATTAATTTCCTTCATTATTATCACCTGCATTTTGAACATATATTGTATTTAATACTAAACTTTTACCACAAGTAATTAAATCTTTTTTATTTATTTTTTTAATCATTTCTATTCTTGTATCTAATAAAGGAAGTTCATCATAAACATTAAAAACATAATTATTTAAAATAGATACATTATTATCACTAGACATTTTTAATGATAAACATAAATTTCTTTTAGCATCTTCAATTTCCTCTAAAGTATATTTACCATTAATCATATCCATTAAACATTTTCTAATTAATTTTTCTGCTAATTTAACATTACTTTTATCTAATGATACTTCAATGATTAAAAGTTCATCATATTTTAAATAAAGACTTCTTACACTATAACATAAAGAATTATCACATCTTAAACTTTTATATAATTTAGATGATATACCTCCTGTACCTAAAAGATAATTGAAAACATGAAATGCTGTATTTTTTAAATCTTTTGCTAAATTATGAATATTATAAATTATAACTAATGTACTTTGAACAAAATTAGAATCCTCTACTACTTTTAATGTTTTCTTACGTATTTTATTATCAACAAGAAGATTTGGTTTATTTAATTTAATTACTCTATTTTTATAAGCATCTTTAATTATATTAACTGCTTTATCCATATTAATATCTCCAATTATAAAGATATCACAATTAGAGTGTTCAAATAAATTTTCATAAGCTTCATATAAATTAGCAGGAGTTATTTTTTCAATCTCTTCTTTTTCTCCTAATACTTTAAAAGAACTAGGAGAAGTATTATCCATTTTACCTAAAGCATTAAGTAATGCTAATTTATCTGATGATTCTTTTATACTTTCACATTCTTCTAATAATCTTTTTTTAACAATATTAAAATTAGTTATATCAAATTCCTTATTTTTAACTCTTGGATTATTAATTATTTCAAAGGGAAAAGATAATACTTCATTTAAATAATTTTCTTCATTAATAAAATGAGGTGCAATAAATTCTAAAATAAATGAAGTTGTAAATAAATTACCTACTTTATTAGTAACACCATAAAATGTAGCTTTATATAATTCTTCTAAACGAATAGCAATATCTTTTCTACTTGAATAATCTTTTGAAGAATCTGTTAAAATATCACATAAAAAAGTAAAAATAGGCATTTCTTCTTTAACTACTTCTCTACTAAAGATTACTTCCATTCTTACTGTTTTAAATTTATCAGTTTTTATAGTATGGATATTAAATGAATTACAATCATACTTTTTATATTCCATAGTACACCTCTAAATTTATTATAGCACAAAAAGAAATATTTATGAGTATAACTTATTATACTCTTTTATAAAATATTCATCAGTCATACCTGCTATATAATCAATAACTACCCGAGTTTGACAGATGAAGAAATAAAAAAAGTTTAATTTCTATTGAAATTAGGCTTTTCTTTTTATACAAAATGT
>CANQAK010000022.1 GCA_947589495.1 uncultured Bacilli bacterium
AATTTTATTTAACTAAAAAGAGAGCCATTTACTTAATATGCCCTCGTTTTAGTATGTCTTAGTCTGAATAGTTACGAAGAAGTTTAATATTTTTTAATTTGCTATGTAGAATGGTTCAGAAGTTGTTCCTTTTCCTTCTAATTTTATATCATTTTTTAGATAGAAGACCGGACGAACCGGACGCATAGCGTTCAAATAATCGTTGTTGATATACGAATTCGGAGTCGTTGTCCACGCACGAAAGGAGTGACCTTTAACATCTTCTAAACCTATACGCGTCATAGTCCATTCGGCTCCCTCAGCCCCATCTGTTGATCCTCCGTTATTTAGCATGTGCATCCAACCATTATCTCTACATTTTTGATATGTTTCCTTTTCTAAATTAAGATGGCAATTTACTGCATTTGCTTGATAATAATAATCATGTAAGTAGATTAATCCTATTAATGCAGGTTCGTTTAATTGTTTCCATTTTTGATCTATTATTAAATTTTCATTATTATCATAATATTGGGTTATATCTTGACCTACCTCTATTTTATATGTTTGATCTGCACTATTTGTTAATGATTTCTCATAGTAAAATCCTATATCTCCATAATACCATTTTTGTGGTTCTATTTTATTTTTTATTGAATTATCTAATCCATTTAAGAATGAGTCATCATTTGTATTCAAAGTTTTATATATATCAGTATTTGGCCAATCACAATTATTACCTGAACAATCAGAAGCACTATATTTTTTATTCCATTCAAATTTATTTGTGCCATCACTACTTTTATATTTCATTTGTTTTATTACTTTAATATTTCCTTCTTCTGTGATTCCTATGATTCGATACATATTTTCACTTTTATCTTCACAATTTGTTTCATTTAAACTTCCTAAACATATATAATTATTTTTTACCACATCATTTGTTCCTTGATATCTATACATTCCTCCGACTGGATTATCACTTAAAGCATTAGTTGTATCATACTTTTCTAAATCTTGTACTGACATTTGTTTATCAAAATACAAATAACAATATGATGTTTGGCCTGTATTTACTATTACTTTTTGTTCTTTTTCATCATACGATAAACTATTTGGTATTAACTCGTTATTATTATCCATACATCCTGATTTTTCTTTATTTAATTTATAACCTGTTCCTGGAAATTCATTACTTGATTCATATTCTCCATCTGTATCTTTTACCATTATCGCAAACATATTATTTTCCTCTACATCTTTTAACTTTACTTCATCTAATTGTGTTTGATATGCCGTATGTTTATGACATATTAAAAAGGTACTTACTATTAGTATTACTCCAATTACAAATATTACTGTTTTTCTTCTCTCCATATTATATAATTCACCTTTTCTTTTTGTTAATAACTTACTCATATTTATTAACTCTTCTATTTCTTAAGGTTATTATATAATACCCCCCCCGGAGTCAAGATTTGATTTTTATTTTGTTGTTAACTTTATGTAAATTGTACAAGTTTATATTAAACATTCCATTTTTCTTGTGTCTTATTTTGACTGGTTTTGTCGAAAGTATTTACAAATAAAAAATTCTATTATTTAATATAGACTTATGGAAGTGTTGATACTGACGTCACCTTTAAACCGATTTTCAGGGGGATTTGTTTCTTTCGAAAGTGAGGTGAGACGGTTATGAAAGCAAAAACTTTAAATAAGTTATTGTTAATAATTATATTAATTTTGTCACTATTTATTTTAGTAGACAAATTAAAAGACGTCGTTCTAATTGTAATAGGATAACGTCTCCAAAACAAAATTAGGTGGCGTGAAATATCACGCTTCCTATATATTTAGTATACTCTATTTTTATATATTTATCAATATAATTTTTTTGTTTTTTTAAAATGAAATCTTTATAAAAAAAGAGCTTAAGCTCTTCCGGCATATTTACCATCACTTGTTGAAACAAGAATAGTTTCACCTTCATTTATAAATAATGGAACTTTAATAACTTTACCTGTTTCAATAGTAGCATCTTTTTGTGCATTTGTTGCTGTATTACCTTTAACTGCTGGAGTTGTTTCTGTAACTGTATACTCTATTTTTTCTGGAAGAGTTATACCAATTATTTCTCCTTCATAAAAATCAATAGTAATATCTATACCTTCTTTAATAAAGTCAGCATCGCTACCTAAAATATTTTTTGGTACTTCAATTTGTTCATAAGTTTCATTATTCATAAATACTAAATTTTCACCACTAGCATATAAATATTGAACTTTATTTTTATCTATATGTGCTCTAGTAATCTTAATATTAGTATTAAAAGTTTGTTCAACAATTGAACCTGTTCTTAAATTCTTAAGTTTAATTCTAACAAATGCTGGTCCCTTCCCTGGTTTAACATGTTGAAATTCTTGAATTAAACAAAGGTTACCATCGATAATAACTGTCATACCATTTTTAATATCATTAATATTAATATTCATATTTTACTCCTTTCTAAATAATCTATTTTTTAAATAAAATTATTTTGCTTCTTTTACTGTAACACTTTTACGACATTTAGGGCAATATTTTTTAATTTCTAAACGTTCAGGATTATTTTTTTTATTCTTACTTGTAGGACGTAACTCAGTACCACATTCTGTACATCTCATTTTAACAAAATTACGATTTTCATTTTTAGCCATATAAAATCCTCCTCACTTAATACCACCATATTATATCAAACTTTTACTGTTTTTCAAATAGAAAGTTTGTAATACTTGATGAAATATACCTTGTTATATACACTTTACTGTAATTATATTCTTTAGAAACATAAATATTTGGTGCTAAAACTATAATACTATACTCTGGATTATCGAAAGGAGCAAAACCCACAAAAGCAATTGAAGTTGTTTTAGTGTCCATTATTCCATCATTATTAGTATCTATAAATGTTTCACTAGTACCAGTTTTGCCTGCTGGGGAATATTTACTATCAATATAATTTCTAGCTGTACCACTTTTTGTAGCTAAATTCATTGCTTCTTTTAATCTTTGTAAATATTTTTCATCTAAACTTACTTTATCTATTATTTTATAATCATTATTTAAAACTATTCCATCTTTATTCACAATTTGTTTCATAACTTGTGGTTTTCTTTTATCACCACTACTACCAATAGTATTTACATATTGAAATAATTCAATGGGAGTATAAGTATCATATTGTCCAATACTTAAATTTAATAGTAAATCACTTTGAGTTAAATTACCGGTAATACCAGTTTTTTCATTAGGAAGATCAATACCTGTTATACTTCCTAGGCCATATTCTCTAAATATTCCTCTAAATTTTTCAAAATCTGCTGGTGTTGTTGGTAAATTCATATTATATTTGTATTTATAACCAGTAAGTCCAATAGCAATATTAAATTGATAATAATTACTACTTTTACTAATCGCAGTTAAATCATTTACTTTACCTAATCTTTTATAACTACATTTAATTGGTACATGTTCAAGTTTTATACAACCATCATTAACACTACTACCAATATCTATTACTCCATATTTATACCCTGTACTAATTGTAGCCATTTTAACAACTGAACCAACAGTATATGAATTAGTTATTAAATTAGTATTAACACTTTTAAATTGTGCATCTTCAATACTACCAACTAATTTTTGTCCACTCATAGCAATTATTTCTCCTGTTTTAGGACTTCCCACAATACTATAAGATTCACTAAAATAATCTGTATTTTTTCTTTTTTTAGCATTAATAATATTTTCTTTTAAAATATTTTCTAAATTTAATTGCACATCAATATCAATAGATAAAACTAAATCATTACCTTGACTACCTTCTTCCACTAAAGTAAGTGTATTATCACTATTTACTTTATATAAATCTTTTTTTCCTTTTAAATAATCTTCATATTCTAACTCTAAATAACTAAGACCCACTATATCATTTAATTCATAACCCTTTTTTAAATATTCATCTTTTAAATCTTTAGGAATTGAACCAATATTACCAAAAATATCTTTTAAAGTATCTCCATAAATATATTCTCTTTCCCATGTAAGTTCAGTTGTTATACCTTCAATATTACTATCTACTATACTACTATATTCTTCATCAGTTATATTTCTAACAATTTCTTTTTTACTATAAGAATAACCTTTATTCATTAAATTATATATTGTAGCACTTTCTTTATCTAAATCATTTAAACTACTTAAAAGTTCATCAGTTATTCTTTCATATTTTAACTTTCTTAAATCTTTACTAGAAAGTTTACGCATTTCATAAAGTTCCCATTCTTCATTAGTAATTAAATCATCACCATTATTGTGAGTTAATAACCAAAACGGTTTTAAACTTTCTTCATTAACTTCCACATTAATAATTTGGGCTAATTTATAAGCAATTTCTATTTCATCATCTTTAGTTATACTTTTTAATTTTGTATAAAAAACCGTTTTAATTCCAACATTATCTACTAAAACTTTACCATTTCTATCTAATATTCTTCCTCTTGGAGCAGAAGAGCCATACACATAAGTATTTGTCTTTTTATCTAACATGGCATGATACTCTTCCCCATTATGCATATTTATATAAAATACTCTTCCCATAAATATCGAAAATATTAAAATTAAAAAAAGATACTTCTTCATATAATCCACCATTATTATTATGGAATATAAAAAGTTTAGTATTCATTTTATTTTTTTTACATAAAATATATTAGGTGACAAATATGTTTAATATAATAGAAAGATATATGAATAGAATGACTAAAGGTGATATTAGAAATTTTGCCTTAAGTAAAAATATTGAATTATCCGAGGAAGAATTAAATTTTACTTATGATTTTGTCAAAAAGAATTATCGTAATTTTCTTTCTAATCCCAAAGTATTTAAAATAGAAAGATATAGAAATTATTATTCAGAAGAAAATTTTAATAAAATTGCTAAAGTTTGGAATGAATACTACCAAAAATATTCTAATTATTTATAATACTTTCTAATATCATCAAATAAGTTTGGATTAAAAATTCTTTTTCTTAACATTTCTATTTCAAATTTATATGGTGGATATACTAATTCTTTATCTTCATTTGTTTTATTTATATAAGGTGTTTCTAAAATTTTAGGAACATCTTTTAATTTTTCATTATTAACAATATTTAAAATAGTATCAAAACCAAGAGTACCAAAACCAATGTTGGCATGTCTATCTTTATGACTTCCAAGTTCATTTTTACTATCATTTACATGAATACATTTAATTTTATTAATACCTATTATCTTATCAAACTCATCTAAAAAGTTTTCAAATTCCTTCATATTATAACCAGCATCATTTAAATGACAAGTATCAAGACATACCCCAATATTTTTAGAGTTTACTCCATCCATAATCATTTTAATTTCTTCTAAAGTTCTACCACATTCACTACCTTTTCCAGCCATTGTTTCTAAAATAATCATACATTTAGAATCATCTACAATTACATAATTTAAAGCTTCAATAATATTTTCTATTCCTTCTTCTCTTGTATGTTTAACACTACTACCTGGATGAAGTACAATATATTTTATACCTAAAGATTCACATCTTTTAATTTCTTTTTTTAAAAATGCAATTGAAAAATTCCAAGCATCTATTTTTTCTTTATTCGCTAAATTAATGATGTATGGAGCGTGGCAAATCACATTATCCATAGAAATATTATTTTCTATCATTAATTTTTTAGCTTCTTCTAAATATTCTAAATTTATATCACTTCTAAAAGTGTTTTGAGGAGCTCCAGTATAAAGCATAAAAGCATTTGCCCCATAACTTAATGCTTCTTTTAATGCCCCGAGAATTTGTTCTTTATTAAAATGGACATGACTTCCAATTATCATTTTACTTCACTTTCCTTTTATATTTAATTACTCTACCATGAAAATCAATAAAAAACAACTAATTTTTTAGTTGTTATGAACAGCTACAAGATTCGTTGGTTTCTTTATTCCATTCTGTTTTTAATGTTCCATTTTTATTGTAATCTTCATAAGTTTCACCAGCTAGAATAAATTCATCGCCTTTTTTAAAATATAATGTATATGTTGGTGTAGAACTATCATAATTAGTAATATCTACTTTTCCAACAAATGTACCTTTATCAGCATCATAAACATTATTATCTATTAAATAATCTACAGTAAAACAAGCTTTCTTAGTTGTTTTATTTATACAACTAGCTGCATCATTATTTGTTTTTATTTGCCCTAAATTATATAAACCCATTGCTGTATTAGCTGTCTTAACTACTTCTGAAGCCTCAATTCTAAATGAATCCTCTCTAGCCTCAGACATATAAGGTAAAACAGTTGTTGTAGCAATTACCATTACAATAGCAAGTACCACGATAACTGCTAATAATTCAATTAATGTAAAACCACGTTTATTCTTCATATTATTATCTTCCTAATTTCTAAAAACTACTACAATCATATGTATCAGATTCTGATGAAGTGTAATTATTTATATCACTACTACTTGCATCTCCACCAGTCTTTTCTACTTTTAAACTTGCATTGTGCATCTTAACTGAATAAGTATAAGATCTACTATCTTTTTTATTAGTTACAACTACTCTTCCTTCATAACCAGTTTTTCCTAAATCACCAGAATCTTTATCGTAAATTCCTAATTCTACTAACTTTTTAATAGTAAGACAAGTTTTAGTTTCACCTTCAGTACTAGTATCTATTTTATAATCATTTCCTTCTGTACCAGGATCAACTGCATCAATAGCCATTAAACTCATAGCTTGAGATGCTGAACGAATTGCTGAATTAACTTCAATTGCAAAAGCATCTTTTCTCGCATTTGATAAATATGGTAAAACAGTTGTTGTAGCAATTACCATTACAATAGCAAGTACTACGATAACCGCTAATAACTCAATAAGTGTAAAACCGTTTTTCTCTTTAAAAGTTTTCATCAAAAACTTTCACCTCTATCCTCTTAAAATAATCTTACAATAATTATTATTTGTTGTCAATTAATAATCTTTTTATTTCCATTTATTTTATACTATTTTTACTTTATATAACTAATTTTTAAAGAATTATAACTACTAATATTTCCAGCATTATCTTTTACACATATTAAGTAAGTTCCATTTTGAGAAACAGTAAAAGTATTACTTTCTTGATATGATATATTTTCATTTTGACAAGTATTTCCATCAATCAATCCTAAATAATACCCCATAATACCAGAGCCTTTTCCATCACTGGCTTCAATTACTACTTTTTTAGTAGCACTATTTACAAATCTATTACTTACTTTAATTTCATTTTCATATATTACTGGAGATTCATTATCTATTTTTAAATTAATACTACTATTATATCTTTTAACCGCTTCATCACTTGTAAACTCTGTCATTTGAAAGTTATATCTTGTTTCTAAAAGTCCATTAATATTAGCAACTTCTATCTCACTAACACCCGTTTTACTAACACCACTTTGACTAGTCCATAAACATCTATTTGTAATACAATTAATATTTACTGTATTACTATATACTCTTAAATTTACACTTCCATTTAACCATTCATTATGATATTCTTTTACTTCTCCATTATTAATTACTTCGATAGATATTTCTTCATTCATTTCATTTAATTTATTTTCATCACAAACTCCATTATTATCATAATTTTTATCATCAATAAATTTAGCATTATAATAATCCTTTGTTTTTTCCATTTCTACAACATAACAATTAAGTCTTCCTTTATTTACTTTATCTACAATATTACCATCTTCATCTCCAAGAATATAACCTTCTTTAACTAATTCATCTACAAAAATTAAATTTTTATTTGTATCGTAAGCATATTTTGCTGCAGCTATTTCAATATTTTCTATATCATTTTCTCTTTGACGAATATTAATCATTTCTGTAAAATTAGTAACACTTGGTACAGCAATTAACATAATCAAAGATAAAATGATTACTGTCGCAATTAATTCAAGCAAGGTAAAACCTTTACTATTCATATTACCACCTATTATAATTCTATCTTATTTAAACAATTTATACAATAAGTAAAAAAGAGTTTTTTTAACTCTTAACCAAAGGCTACATCTAAAGCCATCATAATTACAAATCCTAAAATGGTAAATAAACTCATTAAATTTTTACATTTATTTTTTTGACTTTCAGGTATTAATTCACTTACGGCAACATATATCATTGCTCCTGCTGCAAAACTTAAGAAAAATGGAAGAATATTTTGAACATATAATACTAAAAGACATCCAAGTAAACCAGCGATTGGTTCCACAATACCACTAATCATTCCCCAAAAAAAGGATTTAGAACGACTAAAGTTTTCTCTACGAAGTGGTAAACTTACTGATGAACCTTCTGGAAAGTTTTGAATCCCTACTCCTACTGCAAGCATTAATGCAGCCATTATATTAGATCCTGATGTAGAAGCGGCAATAGAACCAAAAGCAACTCCAATTGCTAATCCTTCTGGTATGTTATGTAAAGTAATTGAAAACATTAACATAATACTTCTTTTTAAACCATTTAAATTTTTTTTCTTTTTTTTCGTAAGTATTCTTTCAAAACATTTATCACAAATAATTAATGATACACTTCCTACTAAAAAACCAATTGATACAACTAACCATGAAACCATTCCTAAATTATTAGCTTCATTAATGGCAGGATTTAATAAAGACCAAAATGATGCAGATATCATAACTCCAGCAGATAATCCTAACATAGCATCTAAAAGTGTTCCATTAACCTTTTTAAAAAAGAAAACTAAAGCAGCACCTAAAGTAGTTATTCCCCAAGTCATTAATGTAGCTAATAATACTTGTATATATACATTTGCATTAATATAAAATTCCATCATAAACATAAACACCCTATTATAATATAAAATGATTTATGTTCTTCGGTGTAGGCTATTAATTTTTTAAATTTCCAATTGAAATTACATATACTCCATTATCTAATTTATAAGAATATTCACCACCAGTTAATACTGCTAAAAATTTTGGTTCTCCCATCTTTTTTGTATTAACTTTATTTTTAAATTTTATTAAATTATTAGCAGCTTCTTCAACAAAACCTAATCCCAATTTTATTTCAAACGCTCCCCAATCTCCATTACTAAGTTCAACAATTGCATCTATTTCTAAATCTGTTTCATCATGATAATAATAAATCTTTCCATCTAAGGCATCAGCATAAATTCTTAAATCTCTAATACATAAAGATTCAAATAATAAACCTAAGGTATTTAAATCTTTTTTCAAACTTTCTTCAGAAGATCCTAAAGCAGCACAAGCTAAAGATGGATCAACAAATTGAATTTTTTCTTTAGAACGAATTGCTATTTTAGACCTAATTGAACCATTCCATGCTGGAACATTTTCTAAAACAAACAAATTTTTTAAAGCAAAAATATAATCTTCTAAAGTATTTCTTGATATTGTTTCATTATTTGATTTAATATCATTTTCAATTGTAGATATATTTGTAATAGAAGAAATATTTCTAGCAAGTGATTTAATTATTCTTTGAATTTTATCTTTATTTAATTCAATATCGTTATTTATTTCTACTCCTTCATTAATTAAACTTTCAAAATAATTTTTAGCAATTTCATTTTTATTTTTGATGTATAAAGATAAAGGCCATCCTCCACGGACAATTGCACTTATTATTTTTTCAAATGTTAAATTAGTAGTAACATTAACTTCACAATTTCCTTTAAAAAGAGATTCTAAACTTATTTTACCATCTGACTCTAATGATTCATATAAACTCATTGGCCGCATTAATACTCTGCCAATTCTTCCAGTACCTGAGTGCATTACACTTTTACGATGTTGACTTACAGAACCAGTTAATAAATATTGACCTTGTTTTCTTGTTTTATCAATATCATTTCTTATTGCATCCCAAACAATTGGATACATTTGCCATTCATCAATTAGTAAAGGTTTTTCTCCCTCTAAAAATAAAGAAGGTTTAGTATTATTTATATTATTGTATAAGTTAATTTTATCAACATCTTGAAATTCAATAACACTTTTAACATATCTTCTTCCACTTGTTGTTTTTCCACACCCTTTACACCCTTCAATTAATATTGCCCCTATTGAAGATAACTTTCTATCTAATTTTTCATCAATAACTCTTTTTAAATATTTTTTCATTTTGCTCCCCCTGTCTAATCTAATTTTACCACGTATAATTATCTTAACAAATATATTTTAATAAAAATTCGGAACTTTTTTTGATAAAAATTCGGAGAAAATTTTAATTTTTGTAAATTGTAATTTACAAAATTAGTATTTTTGGCATTTTTGTAAATTACAGTTTACGATTTTTTTATATTTTACTTCATACTAAAAATTTTAGAGTCTAAAAAAAAGAGATATTACTTACTCTTTCTTAAAATATATCTATAAAAATAAAGTATTATTAACTAGCTGCTTTTATTTCACAACCAAACTCACTACTAGAAACTGTTACATTTAATGTTTTACCAGCAAGTCTATCAGTTTGATCATCTTTAGTATTATTTAATTGAACTGAACCACTAACTATTGTTTTTGGATCTACACTTTCATTACTATTAATAGTAAAAGTAACTTCTTTTGTTATAGTATTTGCTGATAAATCAATTGCATCACTGCCATTGTTAATTTCAACATTTTGACCTGCTTGCAAACTTAATGTTGCATCTCCGTTTTCTAAATTCATAGTTCCACTTTTAGTTACCGTCAATTTAAAATGACATGAATAAGTTGTTACATTACTACTTGGAGTAGCCATAGATAAACTTGCCGTAGCAAGAGGAGAAAAAGTTGCTTGATCTGAATGTTCTTTTTCTTCTTCATCAGTTGAATAATAAGATTTATCTTGATTACCCATAGACATATCTTCTGCAGAAACATTTAAATGTAAAGTTTTTCCTAAATCTAATGACACTGTTCCAACATTTTCTGTTTGTGCAGTTATAACAGCACTTGTAGTACTTCCTGAAACGTTTACTTGAAAATATGCAAATGTAGCTCCAATAACTGCTACTAATAGAGTAACAACTGCAATAATTGTCAATAATACAACATTTTTATTTTCCATATTCTTTTCCTTCTCTCATATTTTTTGAAATTATCTATCTTATATAAGAATTATAACCTTATTAAAAAGTCATTGTCAATGAAAAAATATCCTTTCGTTATTAAATGTAAATCAAAATTAAACATATTTTTAAGTATTAATTAAATAATAAGAAGATAATATTTCTACTATCTTCGAATAATTTTTAAACAAAAAGAAGATTTTAATCTTCCTTTATTATTAACCTGCTGTTTTAACTGCACATTGAACATTTTTAGCTGTTATTGTAACATTTAAATCTTTACCTGCTAAATAATTTTGTTCAGCACTTGATGAATTTTCTAACATTACAAATGCTTCAACATTAACAGTATTATTACCATTTATTTCAAATTTTAAAGATTTACTAGTTTTGTTTTCTGTAGAAGTTAAAGACACTAAATCAATTAATTCAGTACCATCATCACCGGTCAAATTTTTCAATTCAATTGATACATCTCCTGTTTGTAATTGATCACTTAGCTCTGTCATTCCTCCAGATGCTTCAACATCTATAGTACCTGTACAACTGTAAACAGTATCAGTATCGCCTTCTTTAGTTTCAACAGATAAAATTTGATGATATGTTTTAGTTGTTGGTATATTACATGAAGCTTGAGATGCACACTCCGTACCAGATTTAGCATAATACTCTTTGGCATTTTCTTGAGCCATTTCTGTTGCACTTACATTTAAAGTTAAGTTCTTATTTGGATTTGTTACTGTAATTGTTGGTATTTTACCAGTTTGTCCTGTAACAGTTGTTGCAGAATATCCTTCTGAACTTGTTGTTACACTAAAGTACGCAAAAGTAGCACCTACTACTGCAACTAATAATGTAGCTACAGCAATAACTGTTAACAAAATTGTGTTTTTCTTATCCAAGGTCTTTTTTCCCTCCCTCCAATTTTAATATTTTCGAAATACTATCTTCTATATTTCTATACTAATTCTACAAAAAAATAATTTTAGTGTCAATATGTTAATTTGTTTTTTATGAAATTTTTGTTAAAAATTTATAAAAAAAATAAGAATAAAAATAATTCATTATTCATTATTTTTATTCTTAAATTGTAGTATTATTGGACTTCCTTCTAAGTCAAATGACTCTCTTAATTTATTTTCTAAATATCTTTCATAACTAAAGTGAACTAATTTTTTATTATTGACATAAAATGTAAACTTAGGTGGTTTAGTACCAGTTTGATTAACAAAATATATTTTTAATCTTTTTCCTTTATAAGAAGGTGGTTCATGCATACTTACTGCATCAGTAATTACATCATTTATTAAACTTGTTTTTAACTCTTTATTATTATTTTCATAAGCTTTAATAATAAGTGGCATTAAAGTATGTAATCTTTTTTTAGTTTTAGCTGATACAAAACAAAAATTAATATAGGGAACAAATTTAAAATAAACTTCTAATTCTTTTTTCCATTTTTTTATTTCTTCATTAGGATTTTTAATTGTATCCCATTTATTAACTGCGATTACTATTCCTTTACCAGCATCAATAGCATAAGAAAGAATATGTTTATCATGTTCTATAATACCCACTGAGGCATCTACTACTAGAACACAAACATCACTTCTTTCAATAGCTTTAATACTTCTTAATAAACTATATTTTTCTACAGATTCATAAATTCTACCTTTTTTTCTCATTCCTGCTGTATCTATAGCAATGTATTCATTACCATCATAATTAAATTTAGTATCAACTGCATCTCTAGTAGTACCTGCTACATCACTAACAATCAATCTACTTTCGTTAAGTAAAGCATTAATTAAAGAAGATTTACCAACGTTTGGTCTACCTATTAAAGAAAATTTCAAACAATTTTCTTTGTTAGAGTTAATAACTTCCATATGAGAAGTTATTAACTCTAATAAATCTTTTATACCTAAATTATGTTCTGCTGAAACTCCTACAACACAATCAAAACCTAATTCATAAAAAGAATATAATAATTCTTTTCTTTTTTCATTATCAATTTTATTTACTACTACCACTACTTTTTTATTACTTTTTTTTAACATATTTCTAATTTGTTTATCTGTATCAGTTAAACCTTCAACACCATCAGTAACAAATAAAATTATATTAGCTTCATCTATAGCAAGCTCTGCTTGCATTAAAATATCTTTATTAAAATTATCATCACTACCATGAATTCCCCCAGTATCAATTAAATTAAATTTTTTATTATTATATTCTACTATTCCATATATTCTATCTCTAGTAATTCCTGGTTCACTTAAAATAATAGATTTTTTTTCTTTTATTAATCTATTAAATAAACTACTTTTTCCAACATTTGGTCTTCCAATTAAACATACAGTTTCCATAAAATCCCCCCTAACTACAAGAAAGTTCATTATTAACATCTACTTTAGCATGAATTCTTTTATTTCTAAAATAAATAATTACTTCATATTTATCTAAATAGTTATCTTTATCAATTGGATTAACAATACATCCTTCTTCTTCATCACTAGATTCATCTAAACAATTATTTTCATTATCTTTATCTAAGTAATCTGGTACCAGATTACTAACAATAATTCTTTTACAAGGATAACTATTATAAGATAATTCACTATTAATAACTGAACCTTTAATATCTTCTCCTAGAAGCGTAGCTGCCTCTTCAATAATCTTTACTTTTTCATCTAACATATTATTTTTAATACTTTGTGTTATTCCATTAATTGAAGGTACTGCAATTACCATAATAATAGAAAGTAATACAATTACTCCTAATAACTCAATTAATGTAAATCCCCTTTTTCCCATACAATTCACCTTTATAAATAACTTTCTATTATTTCTAATACTTCATTTCTACCCTTTTTAGTAATAGTAGACCATGGTATAAAATTCTCTTCTTCATTTAATTTTAAAGTTTCTTTAATTAATTTATCTTGTTTTAAACGATTATTTTTAGTTATTTTATCATACTTAGTTGCTACTGCTGTTATATTTAAGTTATAGTACTTTAAAAAATTATACATAAGTAGGTCATCTTCAGTTGGTTTATGACGATAATCAATAAGTAAAAAAACATGTTTTAAATTAGGTCTATTTTTTAAATAATCCTCAATCATAATTCCAAACTTTTTTTGAGTTTCTTTAGAAACACTTGCATAACCATATCCAGGAACATCTACTAAATAAAAATTTTCGTTCACTAAATAAAAATTTAATGTTTGAGTCTTCCCTGGCTTTGAAGATGTTCTTGCAAAATTTTTTCTTTCAATTAAAGTGTTAATAAAACTACTTTTTCCAACATTACTTCTACCTAAAAGTAAAAATTCACATTTTTTATCTGTTGGATATTGACTAACACGAATAGCAATTAAAGGTTCTTCAACAGAATTTATTTGCATAAATATCACCACCCAAATTATATATTAAATTTATTTTATTTGCAAATATTAAACAATTGTGTTAATGTAGTTATTAATTTAGTTTGGGGGAAAATAAAAATGGGAAGATATTCTTGGAACATATATACTTTAGAAGAAAAACTTAAAAATTTAAGAAGTATATTTGCCAAAACAACTGATAGAAAAGAATTAGAATTACTATATAAAGATATTAATCATTTATCAGATATACTATATAGTTATAATATTGATTTAAATGATTGTGAAATTTTGGGAGCTTATGACAATTATATTCTTTTTAAAGATACTTTTAGTAGATTAGATTTTTTAATACCTGATTTTAAAATTTTTGAAGAAAGTTCAAAATTTATTCAAGTACCAAAAGATACCTTAAAAACTACTAGTTTATCTAAAGAAGATCTACTAGATCTTACTCATGATTTTTTTAAATCTTTAAATAGATATTTTTTTGGTAACTTTATGAAAAATTTTCGAGAAAGAGAGTCACATATTCTATTTAAACAAAAAGAAGATGATTATGGAGTTACTTATTATTTTAGTTATTTAAAAGAAGCTTTTATTGAAATAGGTAGAATTTATACAATTGAAGACTTTTTTACTACTACTCATGAATATATGCATGCCACAAGTTTTCAAATAAATGGAGATCAAGTTTATGATGAAGAAAAACAAATTTTTATTGAAATTGAAAGTGTTTTAGTAGAATTATTAGCAGCAGATTTTTATTTAAAAATGACTGGTGATGAGAATGCTTTATTATTTAAATCACTTATTCATAATCGTTTTGTTCAAACATCTTCTGAATTAGATTTAAATTTAAAATTAATGGAAATGGAAAAATTTCAAAGAGAAGAATTCCCAAATAAAAAAGCTTTAAAAATTGCCTTAAAAAAAGTTTTTTATGATGGTGATATTAATGAAATATTAAATTGTATTAATAAAGATCCTGAATTATATTTAACTGGTTATATGTTTGCTATTTGTTTATATAATTTATTTCAAGAAGATAAAGATAAAGCCCTTGATTTATTAAAAAGAAAAATTCTTCTTAAAAATAGTTCTTGTGAAGAATATTACAGTAATATTAAAAGATTAGGAATAATTCCTAATCTGGGGCTAGAAACTTATGAAAAATCTCTTAAAGAAAGTATGTCATTAAAAAGAAAGAAAAATTAATTTCTTTCCTTTAGAATGGTAATTTCATATTACCATTCCCAACCATTTTCATCATATTTTTCATCATATCAAATTGTTTTAATAATCTATTTACTTCTTCAACACTTCTTCCACTACCCTTTGCTATTCTTTGTTTACGACTAGCTTTTAGTATTTCTGGGTGTTTCCTCTCATATGGAGTCATAGATAAAATAATTGCTTCTACATGAGCCATATCTTTAGGATTTATAGAAATATTATTTAATCCCATACTTCTTGCTTGGGGTAACATTTTAATAATATTTTCTAAAGGTCCTAATTTTTTTATTTGTTTAAAAGTACTTAAAAAATCTTCTAAATCATAAGTACCTTTTTTCATTTTTAAAGCTTGCTTTTTAGCATCATCTTCGGAAACTATACCTTCAACTTTTTCAGCAATGGATAAAATATCCCCCATATCTAAAATTCTTTCAGCCATTCTTTTTGGATAAAATTCACTTAATCCATCCATCTTTTCTGAATCTCCAACAAATTTAATTGGTACATTTGTTAAATGTCTTAAAGATAGTGCAACTCCCCCTTTAGTATCTCCATCCATTTTTGTTAAAATACAACCAGTTAATTTTAATGTTTCATTAAATCCTGTAATAACATTTATTGCATCTTGTCCCATCATGGCGTCAATAACTAATAATATTTCATTAAATTTTATATTATCTTCCAAAGTTTTTAATTCTTGCATTAAATTATTATCAATTTGTAATCTTCCTGCTGTATCAATAATTACATAATCATAATTATTTTCTTTAGCAAATTCTATTCCATCATTTGCTATATCTAAAACTTTATCTTTATCTTCAGTAAAAACAGGAATATTTAAAGAAAGACCAATTTCTTTTAATTGTTCTACTGCTGCTGGTCTATAAATATCACAAGCAACAAGAAGTGGCTTACGATTATATTTTTTTCTTAACATATTAGCAAGTTTACCAGCCGTAGTAGTTTTACCACTTCCTTGTAATCCACACAACATAATAACGACAAATTTATCAGTAGTATTTAAAGGAGCATATTCTCCCCCTAAAAGTTCTACTAATTCATCTTTAACAATTTTAATAAATAATTCATCTGGTTTTAAAGATTTAGATACATCACTACCTAAAGCTTTTTCTTTTACTTTACTAATAAATTCTTTAACAACATTATAATTGACATCTGCTTCAAGCAAAGCAAGTCTAATTTCTCTCATTGCATCATTTATGTTATCTTCAGTTATTCTACCTAATCCTCTTATATTCTTTATTGCTTTGGTAATTCTATCACCCATATATTCAAACATAATTATTCTCCTTTTAAAATATTATTTATTTCTTTTTTTATTTTTTTAATATCATTTAATTCTAAAACTTGTTCTAATAATGCATTTCTTAAACCTATTTTTAATTTATCTTCATAGTCTTTTAATTCTTTCTCAATATTTTTAATAATAATTCCTACTCTCGCTTTTGAAATATGTTTTAAATCTGCAATTTCTTGCATTGTTAAATTTTCCCCATAATATAAATCAAATATTTCTCTTTTACTTTCTTTAATTAAATCTTTATAAATTAAAAATAATTCATTATAATATTCAAATTTATCTATATCCATTAAATCATATCCTTAAATAATCCATAAATATAATTTTCAATATCAAACGGTTTTAAATCTGTCATAGCTTCTCCTAAACCAATAAATTTTACTGGTAAGTTTACTTCTTCTTTAATAGCTAAAACTATTCCTCCTTTAGCAGTACCATCTAATTTAGTTAAAACTATTCCTGTAATATTAGTAATTTCTTTAAAAGCTTTAGCTTGCATTATTCCATTTTGTCCTGTAGATGCATCTATAACAAGTAAAGTCTCTTGAGGAGCACCCTCTATATGTGTACTAATAACTTTATTAATCTTTTCTAATTCTTTCATTAAATTAACTTTGTTTTGTAATCTTCCTGCTGTATCAATTAAAACAATATCAATATTTTTTTCTTTAGCTTCTTTTAAACCATCATATATAACACTTGCTGGATCACTATTTTCTTTACCATAAAATTCAGTATGAGTTCTTTGAGCCCAAATTTCTAGTTGAGCTACTGCTCCTGCTCTAAAAGTATCTCCTGCAATAAGCATAACTTTTTTGCCTTCATTAACATATTTATAAGCAAGTTTAGCTATAGTAGTAGTTTTACCTACACCATTTACCCCCACCATTAAAATAACAGTAGGACCATTCTCATTCATTTTAATTTTATCAGATAAACTTTCTCCTTCTACATAAATAATTAAAAGTTCATCAACAATAACTTCTTTTAATACTTCTGGAGAAGTTATATTTTCATGTTTTACCCGATTTCTTAATTTATCCATAAATTTCATAACTGTATTAACACCAATATCAGCCATAATTAAAATACTTTCTAATTCTTCAAAATATTCTTCTGATACCTTGGTATATTTAATACCCAATATATTTAATTTAGAAATAAAATCTTCCCGTGTTTTTTTTAAACCTTCATCATAATTTTTTATTTCTTCTTTTTCTTCTATATCAGTTACTTTTTCTTTTTTACTAATAATTTTTTTAAATTTGTCAAATAATCCCATGTTCTTCACCTCTTTAATAATATCAAATATTTCTCTTATTTAAAACAATTTTAGTAAATGTTTTTGAAAATTTTTATAGACATTATAAGGATTTTGGAGTATAATTATTGATAGTTAAAAAACTTTTATTTTTAAGAAATGAGGAAAAAATATGAAAGAAAATAGTGCAACGAGCATTGTTGCTTTAGGTGGTCTTGGTGAAGTTGGTAAAAATATGTATGTTATAACTCACGAAGATGAAATTATTATTATTGATGCAGGAGTTATGTTTCCTGAAGTAGGTTTACTTGGTGTTGATTATGTTATTCAAGATATAACTTATTTAAAACAAAATGAAGATAAAATTAAAGCTTTATTTATAACGCATGGACATGAGGATCACATTGGAGGTATTCCCTTTTTACTTAATCAAGTAAATATTCCTATTATTTATGCTCCAAAAATTGCTAAAGATTTAATTAATAAAAAGTTAGATGAAAGAGGTATAAATTATAAAAATATTGAAGTAATTAACAAAGATTTAGTAGTTAATTTTAAACATATGCAAGTTGAATTTGTTAATACAACTCACTCTATTCCTGATTCTTTTGCAATAGTTATTCATACCCCAAATGGAGTTATATTTGAAACAGGAGATTTTAAATTTGATTTAACGCCAATTGGTCCCATGGCAGACATTCATAAAATGGCAGAATTAGGAAGCAAGGGTGTTACTCTATTATTAAGTGATTCTACTAATGCTTTATCGACTGGTTTTTCTAATAGTGAATCTGTTGTTGATGAAACTCTTAATGATATAATTGGAAGACATGTAGGAAGAGTTATTATTGCTACTTTTGCATCTAATATATTTAGAGTTAAACATATTGTCGAAACTTGTAAAAAATATAATAGAAAAATTATTGTTTTTGGTAGAAGTATGGAAGCATCAATTGAACTTGCTTTAAATAATGGACTTATTACTGATAAATCAATTTTTATAGATAGTAATGCTGCAAAAAGTTTAAAAAGAAATGAAATATGTATTTTGTGTACAGGTAGTCAAGGTGAACCACTAGCGGCATTATCAAGAATTGCAAATGGTACACATAAACAAATATCTTTATTACCAGATGATTTAGTCATATTTTCTTCTAGTCCTATTCCAGGTAATGCAGAAAGTATTAATAGAATTATTAATAAAATATATTTAAAAGGAGTAAAAGTTTTTACAAATACAGAATTTAGTGATATTCATACTTCAGGACATGCTAAATTAGAAGAATTAAAATGGATGCTTCGAATTATTAAACCAAAATATTTTATGCCAATGCATGGAGAATTTAGAATGTTACAACAACATGCTAATATTGCTAAACTATGTGATATTCCAAGTGAAAATACTTTTATATGTAGTAATGGTGATGTAATATTACTAAAAGATGGTCAAGTATTCCGTGGAGGAACTATTCAAGCTGGAGATGTCTATGTAGATGGATCAAGAGTTGGTGATGTTGGAAGTGTTGTAATTAAAGATAGAAAATTAATGAGTCAAGATGGTATACTTATAACAATTTTAAATATTAATACTTTAACAAGAAAGTTATTAATTAAACCTAATGTTACTGCTAGAGGGTTTGTTCTTGTCAATGAAAATCAAGAATTAATGTATAAAATTGAACATAAAATTGGTGATATTGTAAATAATTTTTTAAAAAATTCATTATACAATTATACTGATTTAAAAAATCAAATTATTTTAGAATTACTTCCTTATATAAATGAACTTACTGGAAGAAGACCAATTATTCTACCAGTTATAATGGAAGTTAATAGAAAAGAAGATTAAAATGGTTCTTAAACATTAAGGAGTGATGAATAAAAAATCATCATTCTTTTTTGAAGATCTAAATACATTAGTAGCAAATA
>CANQAK010000023.1 GCA_947589495.1 uncultured Bacilli bacterium
AAGATGAAATAGTAAAGGAAGTGAGTGAAGAAGTGTTTATATTAAATGAAGATGGATCATATACAAGAACGATAAGTGTAGAAGAAGAAAATAGAATAATCCAAAAACAAAGAGAAGAACTTGCATATGAAAGAGGAGAACAAAAAGGAGAAAAAAAGGGAGAATTAAAAGGCAAAAAAATAGGTGAAAAAATTGGAATTGAAATTGGAATAGAACAAACAAAAATAAAAACAGCCATAGAAATGTTAAAAAGAAATATGTCTATTGAAGATATATTAGAAATAACAAAATTATCTAAAAAAGAAATTAAAAAGCTTATGAAAAAAATAAATAAAGAAAGTTAATGTTAATATAAAAATGTACAAAAATGGGAATGAAAGAATGTACAAAATTGTACATAAAAACAAACTCAAAAGTACATTCTTTTTTTGTTATACTTCTATTCGAATAGGAACAAAAAGTAAAGAAGAATCGTACGACAAATTAAGGCGCATGAAAAATGAAATGTTCATTTGAATCCGAAAAAAATTAACATAAAAATCTTGCCAAAAAAATATATTTATGGTATATTATTAATGAACACGGAAGTGTTTTTTAATTGCAAAAATTTTTTGGAGGTAAATATGGCAAAAGATGTTAAAAAAAATAAGAAAAATAATAAAAAAACAGAAGGGAATATAAAAGGCATTAAAAAAGAAATGAAACTAGTAAAATGGCCTTCATTTAAAGAAATTATAAAATATACAATTGCAACAATTATTTTTTGTATAATACTTATATTCTTTTTTGAAATTATAAAACTTATTATGGCATATATTAGGGGGTTATTTAATTAATGGATAAACAATGGTATGTAGTAAATACTTACTCAGGTCATGAAAGTAAAGTTAAAGAAAAACTTGAAGCTAAAATAGAATCAATGGGAATGCAAGATTATATTTTTAGAATTGTTATTCCAGAGACTACAGAAGTAGAAGTAAAAGATGGAGTAAAAAAAGAAAAAGTAAAGAAGATGTTTCCGGGTTACATTTTAGTAGAAATGATTATGTCAGATGAAGCATGGTATATTGTTAGAAATACTCCTGGAGTAACAGGGTTTATTGGTTCTAGTGGAAAAGGTGCTAAACCAACTCCATTACTTCCTCAAGAAATTGATCGCATATTAGTTAATATGGGTATGAGTAGAGTAAATGTTGAAGATGATTTAAAAGTTGGAGATAGTGTAAGTATTATTGATGGTCCATTCAAAGGAATGATAGGTAAAGTTGATAATATAGATGTTGAAAATAATAGATTAAATATTATAATAGATTTATTTGGTCAAGAGACCTCAGTAGATGTAGAATTATTCCAAGTAAGTAAAAATTAAAAAGTTGTTAGAAATAACAATTTTTTTTAAATTATTTTTAGTGACTTTTCCTAAAAGATTTGATAAACTTATAATAGGGTGAGAATGTGTGAAATCATATTTTATTAATGAAGCATTACATAAAGCAATTAATGATTATATGAGTAGTAAAGAAAACAAAGAGGGAGTTCTTTATAATTCTTTTTTAGTTGTAGTAATAAGAATGTTAGTTAATATTTATGGTGAACTAGATATAACAAATCCATATATAACAAGAAATATTTTTACATTTGATAATAATTTAATGAAGTATGGTATTAAAAAAGAAGAAATTGATAATTTTAAAAGATTATTAGATGGGTATTATGTTATAGATAAAAAAAATAAGGGATCTATAAAAAAAGAAGTTAATACATATTTTATATTAGTACAAAAATGTTTAATTGATTTCTTTGTAGCAAAAGCTCAAAATTATGGAATTACTAATGATGAAGAAAAAGAATTTTTTGATTTATTGTATACTCCAGGGACATCTAATTATTTAAGATTATCTTATAATTTTAAAGAAGCTGAAGATCAATATGAAATAGCTAATTATTATCAAGAAAAGATGTCTGGGGTAAATAAGGAAGATGAAAAAGAGGATGAAGAAAAAAATTTATTAGGGTTTGATGTTTATAAATTATTTAATTTAAGTATTAATGATTTAAGTAAAATGGATAATGAAGAAATTAATAAAGTAAATAAAGAAATTTATAAATCATTAGATATTAGTGAAAATGCCCTTAATAAAGAATATTTATTAAATGAAAAAATTAAAGCAATAAAAGTACAAAAAGAAGCAATAACTACTGGTAATGGGTATGTAGATATATTATTAATTATGAGTGTAATTGTAACAACTTTAATGGTTGTAATTATTTTTAGTACTTTAGTATTTTAGGGAGTAGTTATGAATATAAAAATTAAAGAAGTTTTGTATGAAGTTATAAAAGATTATGGAGATACTATTGAAATGGCTAATTTAGATGAAATAGTAACAGATTATTATGATAATTTTGATTATATTGTAGGAGATTGGGCTTATGGTAAAGTAAGACTTAAAGGATTCTATGATGAAGATAATAAAAATGTTAAAGAATATAATAATATTAAAAATGTTGAAGATTATTTAAAGAATAATTGTGCTTATGGTTGTAAATATTTTATTTTAAAAAAAAGTAGCAAATAAAATTTTAAAATATAATTGCTATTTTTTTAATAATTGGTTATAATAGATGTATATAATAAAAGGAGGAGATATTCTTGAAAGAAGCAACAGGCGAATTAAATATGACAGTTATTACTGTAGTAGCAATTGCAGCTTTAGTAGCATTCTTTTATTTAGTTATTTGGCCAGCAATTCAAACTGGAATGGCTTTACAATCAGCATGTAGTAGTGCAGGTAATTCAACTATGACATTTAAAGATAGTGATAACAAAGATACAATTAAATGCAGCGGTGGTATTTGTGAATATAATGGTACAACAAAAGAATGTAAGTAACATATGAAAGAAGCAACAGGTGAATTAAATACTACTGTTGTTGTAATGTTGGCTATTGGGGTGCTAATGGCCTTTTTTTACTATACTTTATGGCCATTAATTAGAGAAAATTTTGAAGCAAATTCTCAATGTAGTAAAGCTATTTGTGAACCATGTAAAAATGGCAATTGCGATTTTGTTGTTTGTCATCCTAAAGGTGATACTAGTAAAACTTTTCAATGTGTTTATAAGGGATAGGAAGTGAATCTATGAAAGAAGCTATTGGTGGAGTATCATTATTTCAAATAGTAGTAGTTTTTGTATTAATTTTTACGGCAGTTATGTGTTTAACAATTAATCATTCTAAAGCATTTGGAGTTAAAGATGAAATTATTACTATTATAGAAAGTGGAGTTTTAGAAAGTAATAGTGCATCATCATATGCTATTTCTGAAGATACAGCTCAAGAAATATCTGAAAAATTAGTAGAACTTGGTTATCGAATTACTGGTGATTGTTCTACAGGATTTACTGGTTATAATCGTGATGGAAGTGTTAATTCCAGTGGTAAAAATTCAGCATTTTGCATAAAAGCTACTGATGTTTCAAAATCTTATTATGAAGATGCTAAAAATAAATGTAAAAATAATAAATGTGAAACAATTAGTGGTGATTTCCCACCAATGGTTTATTATGAAGTAGTATTATTTTATAGATTAGATATTCCAATTGTTGATGATATAGGTAGATTTGAGTTAAAAAGTTCGACAAAAGTTATTTATGGATAGGTGGTTAAATGAAACAAACGGTTTCAACAACAACGTTATTTAAAGCAATATTAGTGTTTACAATTTTATTTGCAGCATTTTTAGCTATTGCAATTGTTTATAATAAAGCTTATAAAATGAAAAATGAATCTGTTTCTATTTTAGAAAAATATGAAGGAACAACTGATAAAGCGATAAGTATTATTAATAATTATTTAGACAATAGTGGTTATGTTACTAAAGGTAAATGTGAAGCCAATGAAGAATATGGTATGAAAGATTTAGAAAGTGGTAGATTAGAATTAGCTAAAAATAATGAAACTTATTATTATTGTGTAAAAGCTAGATGTACTACAAGTAATTGTACTTTAAATACATCTACAGATAGAGGAAATAGAATTTATTATAATTTTAAATTATTTTTTAAATTTAATTTACCATTTTTAGGGGAATTTATGACTTTTGAAATTAATGGAGAAACCAAAGGAATAAATTTATATGATAATAATCAATTATTAAAGAATTAGGAGGATAAAAAGGATGAATGTAATAGTAGCAAATAAATATCAAACATTAATTGGATCATTAAATATTGATGTTATACCAGGGAAAAGTATATATGGAGTATTTACTGTTCAAGATTTATTAAATCAATTTAGTAATTTTTATTTTAATAAAATGATTATTGATATAACAGCAATAAATAATTATGAAAATGTAAATATTATGAGAGAATTATCATTAAATTTTGATATGAATAAAGTAATTTTATTACTAGATGATTCTCCAATAGTTAATTCAGCAATGTATTTATCACAATTAGTATCAGCAGGTATTTATAATTTTACAAGAAATGTTGAAGCAATACCTTTTTTAATTCAAAATCCTAATTCATATAAAGATGTAGCAAGTTATCAAAATTTTAATAATTATCAAGGGGAATCAGTAATGCCAAATAATTATATTCAACCAGGGAGAATAGAACAAAGAATAATTGGTTTTAAAAATATAACAGAACATGCTGGTGCTACTACATTAATTTATATGTTAAAAAAACATTTACAAAAATCATATAAAGTAAAAGCTATTGAAATAAATAATAATGATTTTGAAAATTTTAATGATAAATCTTTAGAAAGTACAGATTTTTTAAATGCATCTATTAGGATTGCTAATAATAGTGATGCAGAAGTAATATTAATTGATTTAAATGATTCTGATGAAAGTATTTGTACAGAAGTAATTTATTTAATAGAACCAGGAATTATTAAATTAAATAAATTAATTAGAAATGATAGAAAGATATTTGATAAGTTACGTAATAAAAAAATTATTTTAAATAGAAGTGTTTTAAATGAACATGATGTGAAAGATTTTGAAAGAGAAAGTGGAAGTAAAATATTCTTTAATATTCCTTGTTTAGATGAAAAATTAGACAATAATAGTAAAATAAATGAATTTTTAATAGCATTAGGTTTTTCAAGATTAGGAGAAGAACACCATAAAAGTGGTATGTTTGGAAAAAATTAGTAAAATAATGTTTATTAAAGTGATATTTTCTTGACATATAATTATAAATTAGATAAAATTTAATTAAAGAAAGAAGGATTTTTTATGTTATTAGCAACAACTTTTTGCCAAGATACTGTAGATATTTGGAGAATTTTAGGATACGTTGTATTAATTATTAAAATTGTTATTCCTTTAGCATTAATCATTTTAGGAATGGTTGATTTAGGAAAAGCAGTTGTAGCAAGTGATGATAAAGCAATTAGTAAGTCAGTAGGAGCTTTAATTAAAAGATTTATTGCTGCCATTGTTGTATTCTTTGTTCCAACAATTGTTAGTGCAATATTTAATGCTTTACATTTTTTTGCAAAAGATGATGAACGAAATGATTTTAATACTTGTGTACAATGTGTAACTGGAGGAAGTTGTCCAGCTTGTACAGGTGCTAGTTGTATGTTCAGTACTTCTGATGCTGATGCAGCAGAAAATAATGATTAATAAAAAAAATATAAAATTTAATAATTAAAAGGTGATAAGAACTTATTTATCATCTTTTTACTTTTTTATATAATATTTGTAATTTACTAAATGGTATTTATCATGTTATAATATTCAAGAGAGGGCAGTTTATGAAAAAAACAATAAATATATTATTTACTTTAGTAATTTTAGTTATTGCACTAAAGTGTAATATTGTTTTTGCTGCAAAGGAATTAACGTGTATTTATGAAAAAGGTTCGATGACTGATCCATATATGTTAATTCAATATTCAGATGGTAGCACAACTATTAGAAGAAATACAAGTGATAGTACTGATATTAATGACCCAAATTGGCTAGATTTAGGAAAATTTAGTGCTGATGGTGTAATAATTGAACATAAAAATACTAAATCTTATGATGAAGAAAAAAAGGAATTTACAGCTTGCCCAGAATATGGTAATCAAAATTCTTGGAACCAATATATTTTTGAATTTTATGATGATTATTTTTTAGGTAGACAAAAATGTATAAGTAAAGATACTATGGCAAATGAAGATAAATATATTCAAACATTTCCCAGTGATGATGATGAAGAAGAAATAGAAAATGAAGATTGGAAAAATGTATGTCAATATAGAAATGTAACTTTATATATAAATGATGAAACATTTAAATTAAAAAATAGAAATAGAAATATAACTACAATAAAAACAGGATTTTCTTTTAGTGATTTAAAAGAAAAATTTAATGGTGAATGTCCTCCGGATTTATATCAAGAAGCCATTAATAACGGTCCAACAACTATTGTGACATATTACATAGAAGAACATATAAATTCAAAAAAACAAACTTTGATTGGTGTAGGTGAAGAAGGACAAATTGAGATTCCAGAATTTACAGATTGTAATTCTTTATTAGGTGATCCAAATCAGTCTAATCCGGGAACACCAGCTTATTACATTGTAAAAATATTTAATGTAATTAAATATGTAGCAATTATATTATTAATTGTTATGAGTATGTTAGATTTTGTTACAGCAGTAGCATCATCTGATAATGATGCTATAAAAAAAGCAACAAATAAAACAATAAAACGTGCTATTTTGTGTGTAATAATACTTATATTACCATTTTTAATAGAGGTAATTTTAAAATATGCAAGTGATAGAGCTATAGATTTATGTGGAGTTAGTTAGGCAGGTGATTTTAAATGTTAATTTTAGGAGTGATTAGTGAAACTTTTATCAGTGTTGGAATATGGATAGTATCTGGCATTTATCATGTGGCTTCATTTGCTTTTCAAGTTTTTCTTATTTTAGCATCTAATCAACTTTTGGATGATACAATTTATGAAACAATTATTAGTAATTTTTATATATTATTAGGAATTGTAATGTTGTTTGTAATTTCATTTACTTTACTTAAAGGTATGGTAAGTGAAGATGAACAAAAAAAAGGCGCTACTACTGTAAGAAAAATAATTATAAATTTAATAACGTCGACAATAATTTTAGCATTATTACCTACCATATTTGGTTTTGCTTTTGATTTTCAAGATGCTTTTATTTCCAATCAAAATACCATTGGAAGATTTTTTGGATATGGAAATTTAAATGCAGATAGTGATAATCCATCAAATAGTACTAATTTAACATTAGTTAGGCAAGGAGCATATCAAATTACTAATGGTGTTTTTACGGCGTTTTTAAATGTTAATGGATCAAACTGTGAAGCTGAAGGAGATACTCCATTAGAAAGATTAGAGTCTTGTCAAGAACAAATCCCTTCAGATACCATAGTAGTAGATGGTATTTCTGGAGAATATACATTTAGTGAAGTTGTAGGAGAAGTAAATGATACAGGATCTTTTGGATTATACGGAGGATTTGCAAATAGTATTGATGAAGGAGATTTGGATTTTAACTTTTTATTAAGTTTAATTGCAGGATGCCTTTTAGTTTATGTGGCCGTTTCATTTTGTTTTGATATGGGCGTTCGTCTAGTAAAATTAGTTTTTTATCAATTAATTGCTCCAATTCCTTTATTTTTAAGAATCGTTCCTGAAGGAAAAATGAGTGGAATTTTTAATAATTGGCTAAAAGTAACAAGTACTTGCTATTTAGAAGTTTATATAAGAATTTTTGTGTTTTATTTCTGTGTATATTTATGTAAGTCTATGATTGATGCAGGCGTATTTTCAAAAGTATTTGAATATGGATATTTTATAGGTCTTTTATCTGAAGCGTTTGTATTAATGGGAATTATTGTTTTCATGAAACAAGCTCCTAAATTATTTTCTGAAGTTACAGGTATAAGTTCAGGTAACATGAAATTAGGTATTAAAGATAAGTTAGCTGAAGGTGGAGCTTTTACAGCTGGTGCCATCCTAGGTGGAGGAATAACTGCTGGAGTTAGAAATGCAACTAATGCATTTACAAATACTAGAAATAAATATTATGATTATAATAAAGATACAAAGAAATGGGAAAGAAAAGCTGGCGTTAATACAGGGCAAATTATTGGAAGTGCCTTTGGAGGTGTAAAATCAATAATTGGAGGAACTGGTTCAGGTTTCTTTAGAGGTGGTAAAGCTGGATTAACTGCAAAATCTCCTAAAGATATGAAAAATGCAGCTAGAACTGGAGCTCAAGCAAGTATTGATGCTAGAGTAAAAAGAGCTAACTATAGGGCGGCGCATAGTGCTGGAGGACCATGGTATGATGATTTAGCAAGAGTTGGAAGAGGTCATTTAAGAGATTTAGGTTCATCAGCTGCAGCATATGCGGGTGTAAAAAATATTGAACAATTGAAAAGAGAAAATTATGCAATGGATACAATTACTACAGCAAGAGATAATTTTGACAATGATGTTGATAGTTTAATAATGAAAGAAGTAGCAAAGGGAAAATCAGATATTACAGGTATTAGTATAGAAAATTTTGCTGCAAAAAAAATGGAGTTAGAAAATGCAAGAGCACACGGAAATGTTACTGCTGAAATGGAAACAGATTATAATAATTTATTAAAAGAAATAAGGTACCAATTACAAGAAAAGGTTTTAGTTTCTGATGATCATTGGGAAGGTTATAGCGATGATGATCAAGCTAAATTATCTTCAATTAGAGTAGATGCTGTTAAATACAAGGGGGTTGTTCGTAACAATGCTTCTTTAGATGCTTTAAGAGAAAGTGGAATTGTTGGTGCTGACTTTGCTGATGATGTTGATGTAAGATTAGGTGAAAAAGGTGCTGATGGTGTTTATAAAGATATACCAGTAATTGATGAAATGGGCAATGCAATAAAGCGTAATAAAGGTACAAATAATGTTTCAATAGCTCAAAAAGAGCAACAAAAATACGATGATAAAAAATAATTAAAGGAGGATAAAAAAGGTGAATAATAATTATTTAATTCCAGCAAATACAAAGAAATCTCAATTAATATTGGGATTCTTTACCCCAACGGATTTAATTATATTTGTGGTTGGATGTGTGTGGTCATTTATAATGTTACTTTTATTTAATAAAACAAGTATGACTATTTTAATATTGATAATGCTACCAGCTTTAATTGCAACATTCTTAGTATTACCTGTGCCTCATTATCATAATATATTGCAGCTTCTTACTAATGTGGTTAATTTTATTACTGGAAGAAGAAGATATTATTGGAAAGGATGGGTAAAAGATGAAGGACTCGAAAGAAACAACAACTAATTCTAAATATACAGATGCTTGGTTGCCTGTTAAACAAATAATGAATGGAATGATTCAATTAGAAAGTGGTTATTATGTAACAGGAGTTAAAATATATCCAAAAAACATCTTTATTATGGGACAAGTTGAACAAGATAGAATGATTTACAATTTAAGAAATTTTTATAATACAATTGATTATGAATTTTGGCTTATAATTGCTGATCGTCCAGTTGATATTAATTTATATATGGCTGAACTTCAAAAACTTTATAATACAACAACTAGTAATGAAGTTAGAAGAATAATTTTACAAGATACTAATAAAGCTAATGCTTTTATGAGTGATGAATATAATGTTGTTGATACAGAATATTATATAATTTTCCAAGAAAAGAAATTAGAAATATTACAAAAAAAATTACATAATTTAATAAGTGGTTTAGCAACTTGTGGACTACAATCATCTCAAACTAGTAATACAGATTTAAGAATTATTTTAGATAATCTTCTTAATGGGGGAGAAACAATTAATTTTGGAACGGTGATGAGTTAATGAATTTAAAAAATGAAATTGCTCCAAAAGGAATGGAGTTTAAACCTACAGAATTTAGAATTGGTGGTAAATATTCAACGATTATTACTGTTGTATCTTTTCCTAAAAATATTTATGTAGGTTATTTATCTGATATTACTAATATTTCTGGTGTTAAAGTTGTAGTAAAACATATTCCAATTCAATTTAACATTTTACAAAAAATGATTAATAAAGAAATTGCGGATTTAAAAACAAGATATCAATCTGAAAAAGATCAAACAATGCAAGAAAGAATTCGTCAAGATTATGAATCACTTGAACAATTTATCAGTATGCTTGCTGCTACTGATGCAAGAATATTTGATTTTCAAATGCATTTAATGGTTACAGCAGATAGTAAAGAAGAATTAGATATTAAAAAAATGGAAGTTAAAAGTTACTTAAATGCTTTAAATATGAGTGGAGTAGCTTTAATGTTCGAACAAGAAAAAGTATTAAAAAGTATTGTTCCAATATTTCCTAAACAAGATATTGAAGATAGAATCGGTACACCAATTCCATCAGTTACCATTGCTGCTATGTATCCATTTGTATTTGATAGTATTAAAGATCCAGGAAGTTCATGTTTATTTGGTGTAGATTTTTCAGGTGGAGTAGTTTTATTTAATCAATTTTTATATCAAATAAGACATGAAAATAATCGTAATAATGCTAATTTAATTCTTTTAGGAACAACTGGTTCAGGTAAATCAACAGCAGCTAAATTACTTTTAAGAACCCATATTAGAAATGGTTGTAAAATAGTTGTTATTGATCCAGAAGGTGAATTAGAAGAAATGACAAATACTTTTGGAGGAGATTTCTTAGATTTAGGTAAAGGTGGAGAGTTTGGAATGATTAATCCACTAGAAATAGTTGTAGATGTTGATGAAGAAGAAATCTCACAAGGTCTTGGTTATACAGTTTTAACAAGAACTTTACAACAATTAAAAGCGTTTATGAAATACTATAATCCTTCAATTGAAGAAGATGTTTTAACATTATTTAGTGAAGTAGTACAAGATACATATAAAAGATATCGTATTGATTATGATACAGATTATACTAAATTAACTAGTGAAATGTTTCCAACATTTGATGATGTATATGCTACAATTAGAGGTAGACTTTTATCAATGGTAGATGCTACTCATGAACGTGATGTAATGGAAAGATTGGAATTAAAAGTAAGACCTCTTGTAAAAGAATTAAGATATTATTTTACAGGACATACTACTATTAAGATTAATAGTGATTTTATTGTCTTTAATATTAAAGAATTAATGAATAGTGATGATAATATTAAAAATGCTTTATTCTTTAATATTTTAAAATATGCTTGGGGATTATGTTTGGATAAAGATGTTAATACAATTATGATGGTTGATGAAGCCCATGTATTATTGACATCCCATAATGAATTAGGTGCAGAATTTTTAGCTCAAATTCAAAGACGTAGTCGTAAATATAATACAGGAACTATTATTATTACTCAACAACCAACAGATTTTGCAGCACCAACAATTATTCAACATGGTAAAGCTATTTTTGATAATGCTGCTTATTATTTGATTATGGGACTTCGTAAACAAGCTGTGGAAGATTTATCGAAATTAATTGATTTAAACGAAAGCGAAAAAGAAGGAATTAAATACTTCCCACAAGGCCAAGGATTATTTGTTTGTGGTAACCGAAGAATGCGTATTAATGTTGTAGTTACTCAAGAAGAATTAGATTCTTTTGGCAGTGGGGGAGGATTATAAACTACCGAGTGGTAGTTTTTTTTGAATATAATCTTGACAGTTGTATATAAACTGTATATACTGTATATAAAGAGGGATAAAAATGGATATTATTATAAGTAATAAAAGTGGAATACCTATATATGAACAGATTAAGGAACAATTTAAAAGTAAAATAATTACTAATGAATTAAAAGAAGGGGAGTTATTACCATCAATTAGAAGTTTAGCTAAAGATTTAAGATGTAGTGTTATAACTACTAAGAATGCATATGAAGAATTAGAAAAAGAAGGTTTTGTTGTAACTATTCCTTCTAAAGGAATATATGTTAGTAAAATTAATAAAAATATTGCTAGAGAAGAACAGTTAAATAAAATAGAGGATTTATTAGAACAAGCAATTAATTTAGCTAAAATTAATAATATTGATAAAGAAGAAATAATTAATATATTAAATATTTTATATGAGGAGGATTTATAATGAAATTAGCATTAGAAATAAAAAATTTATCTAAAAAGTATCAAGATTTTGAATTAAAAAATATTAGTTTTAATTTACCACAAGGAATGATTATGGGTTTAATTGGGGAAAATGGTGCTGGTAAGACAACGACAATTAAAGCTATTTTAAATTTACTTACTAAGTATAGTGGAGAAATAAAAATATTTGGTAAACTTAATAAAAATGAAGATGAAACAGTTAAAGAAGATATTGGAGTTGTTTTAGATGATATGTTTTTTCCAGAGATACTTAATGTTAAAGATATAAATTATATAATGAAAGATATTTATAAAAATTGGGATGAAAATTTATATAATAAATATTTAAATGATTTTAAATTACCTCTTAATAAACAAATTAAGACATTTTCCAAAGGGATGAAGAAAAAATTAGAAATAGCAGTTTCTTTATCTCATCATCCTAAATTATTAATATTAGATGAACCTACTGCAGGTTTAGATCCGATTGCAAGAAGTGAAGTTATTGATATTTTTAGAGATTTTATTCAAAATGAAGAATGTTCAATATTAATTTCTAGTCATATAACTACTGACTTAGAACATATTGCAGATTATATAACATTTATTAATAATGGTGAAGTAGTTTTATCAAAAACATCTGATGAGTTATTAAATAATTATGGAATAGTTAAATGTAGGAAAGAAGAGTTTAATCAAATAGAAGAAAAAGACTATGTTAAAATGAGAAAAACTAAATATGAATATGAACTTTTAGTAGAAAATAAGAAAGTTTTTAAAAAGAAATATCCTAAAATTTTAGTAGAACAAGTTTCATTAGAAGATATTATGGTATTAATGATTAAAGGAGAAGTGAAATAATGATTGGATTAATAAAAAAAGATTTATTATTAATTAAAAGTAATATAAAATTATTAGGAACAATTTTAGTATTCTATATATTATTAACATTTGAAAATGAAATGAATATATCGTTTTTACCAGCCTTTTTAAGTGTTTGGTTAATGTTTTCAACTTTTAGTTATGATGAATATAATAAATGGGATAGTTATGCAATTACTCTTCCAAATGGAAGAAAAAATACTGTTAGAGCAAAATATTTGACAACTATTATATTAATATTAATAACAACTTTTATTTCTATATTAGTTACATTTTTAATTTTAATGATCCAAAATAAAGCTATTCCATATAATGAGTTAATTACATCTGTTTTAATAAGTACTTTAACTATTACTTGTATTGAATCATTTATTTATCCTTTTATTTTTAAATTTGGTATTGAAAAAACAAGAATAATTTTATTTGGAGTATTATTTGTAATTGGTTTTATAGGAGGAATATTAATATATCAAGTTAATTTAAATGTACCTAGTTTAATTAATTTTTTAGCTAAATATGGAAGAATACTATTTGTTATTCTTACAATTGTAATTTTATTTTTATCATATAAAATATCTGAAAAAATTTATCTAAAAAAAGAATTTTAAAGTATTTTTTTAAAATTTACTAATACATGTTATAATTAAAAAGGTGATAAGAAATGGAAGTTTTTGTAGGATGTAGTGGTTCAAATGATATTGAAAATAAATATATGGAAGAAGCTGTTGAACTAGGTAAATGGCTTGTTAAAAATAAACATACTTTAATATTTGGTTCATCTGAATCAGGAATGATGGGTAAAATTTACCATGAAGTTTTTGATCATAATGGTAAAGTTATTTCAGTTACACCACTTAAAAATAGGGGAATAGCTAAGTTTGTAGATTCTATTGAAGTAAAGGAAGTAACTACACCCCTAGATCAATTGAAAGAATTAGTAAATATGGGAGATATGACAATTATTCTTCCAGGTGGTTATGGAACTATTACAGAATTAAATGCAGCGATAGCTAGTAAGAAGTTGGGAGAAAATAATAAAGAAATTATTATTGTAAATAGCTTTGGATATTTTGATGAATTGTTAAAAATGTATGACAAAATATTACAGGAAAACTTTGATTGTATTAATCCTCAAAAATTGTATAGAATTGTAAATAGTGTAAAAGAAATATAAACTTAGTTGTTTATGTTTTTTTTAATTTCTTCAATTTCCTTATTTATAGCGTTTACCATTTTTTTAAGCATTTCAATTGTTTCTTCATTAGTAGGTTCATTTTGGGTGTTGTTTTCTCTAAAAGAGCCCGGAGTAGAAGAGATTGATGGTTGGTTACGGCTTTGTTTTAATTGGCCATAAACTGCACTAGTACAAAGATATTGTGAAACAAGCATAAGCCAGTTACCTAAGGCATTTTGTTCATTTGGAGTGGCGTCATCCACTAATAAGAAGCCGACGACTACAGCACTTAAAGTAAATAGTTGAGAAGGAACATTTGGCATACGGTACACAAAAATCCCTCCTTATTAAATAATATGTCAACTATAATTTTTATTAATATAAAGTATATGTGTCAAATTGTGTCATATGAAAAAATGATATTTCTTGAATTATAACTGTATTTATTATATACCTAAATTTATCAGTTTTAATTAAAAAAAATCTTCCGAACCCTTTAAATATAAGGATTTGAGAGATTTTTAAACAGACAAAAAAGTGAGTACGCAAATATATTTTTCTTTATAATATTAAAAAATACTTTTATTACCTGATTTTATGCATGAAAATTGTAATTTCTATCTTAATAATAATATAAAAAAATTAAAAATTCAATAGTACTCTTTATGTACTCAAAAAATAAAATTAAAATTTGACAAGAAAAACCTTATAAACAAAGGTCAGAAGAACAATGTAAAGTTTCAAAACTGATAAATTCCCGTATGTCAACTATAATTTTTATTAATATAAAGTATATGTGTCAAATTGTGTCATATGAAAAAATGATATTTCTTGAATTATAACTGTATTTATTATATACTTTATTTAAAGTAGGAAAGTTTGTATAAGTATAGATAGTGTAAAATGAAAGCACTAAATTTAGCAAGTTATAATACTACAATTTTAAAGAAAAAATAATTAATATTTGTTTAACATAGAATAGGAGATGAAAAAATGTATTTAAATAATAAAGAAGTATATTCTGAAAGTTATTGCAAGTATTATGGGGTAGGAATGGTTGAAGAAGTAATAGATAGAATTAATTTTAGCTATTATAGTGAAATAATACAAAGAATAGAAAATTTAATATCAGATGAAAAAGATAAAAGTAATCCTCGTCAAGAACGTATAGATAAATTACAATCTGAAATAAAAAATGCAGAAGAGCAACAAAAGAATGCTAATGAATCATATAAAAAAGTAATATCTTCTTTAAGAGAATATAAAGAAGTTCATGAGACTTGGGATACATTAATATATTTTAGACAGTGTATAAGAGAAGGACTTTCTAAATTACCTGAAACAGAAGAGAGTAAAGCGATTATTAATTCATTTCATGAATCAATCAAACGTAGTGATAAAGAATTAAAAAGTGTAATGAAGCAAAAAAACAAAAAGATGAAATCTATTAAAAGTTATAAAAGAAAATTAGAACAATCTTTAAAAGAATTAGGTAAACATTTAATAACTTATGGTACATTAGATTCTAATTCACCTATAAAAGAATCTCCAGTTAGTTTAGAAAAAAGATTACTTGAGGGAGATAGAGAAGCATATGAAGAAATTTTAAAAAACCATTCTAATCGTCCTGCTACTAGAGATAAACAACCTATATTTACTAAATTTTATACAGGATATAATTCTTATGATTCAATGATAGATGAATTAAATAGAGATATAAAAGATGAATTGGAATATGATGAGACAAGTGATTTAAATAAAGAAATAGGGTACTCTAAAAATTATTTAGATATAGATAGATATATGAGTAAGTATGAAAAAGAAAATGTCTCAACATTAATTAATATTAATTGGATTAAATCATATAGTGAAAGTATTAATGCCACTATACAAATGCATAAATTAGAGCAAATGGAGTCTATTTATTCAGAAGTAGTTCAATATGAAATGGTTATTAATTATTTGAAAGATATAAAAAAAGCTTTTATGAGATATGGTGAAATAGAAGAATCATCATATTTTAAAGATTTAGATAAACTTATAGAACAATTAAAAGCTTATGTTAATAAGAAACTTGCAAATGTAGATGAAAAATTTGTTGCAGAGTTATATAATGATTTTAAAGAATATCAAATGCTTGTTGCAGAAAAACAATCTTTAGAACATACTGATATTCATAGTATGAGTGATAAATTAGATCGAATAAAAGATGTTTCTGAAAAAATAGATATGATTAATGAAAAATATTCATTAAAAAAATTTATATTAGATATGCAACCTAAAGAAGAAGAAAAAATTGATTTTAATAAAAGTGATAATGATATGAAAGATAAAGCATCTTATGTAAAATCATTAAAAGTAGAAGATGTTAATAATTATATAGTTGCTTTAATGCAAGAATATATGCAATTTCATATGCAATATCCTGAAGTAACTTTTAGTGAGTATTTATACACAAATCACTATGAAGGGTTAGATTATTTATTTAAATTACTATATCAAAAAACTTTAGATAGTGAAGATGGAATGCCTTTTAATGAATTATTAAAACAATATAATTCAAATGTTTCAAAAGTAATGTCTACTTATTTATATCATGAATATTTAGAAGAAACTAGAAGTCTTACTGATAAACCAGAGTTTGGGGAATGGGTAAAATTAACTTATAATATTGATAAAATAAAGGCTCCAAATTTAGATGTGTTAAATCCAATAGGTAAAGCAAGATAAAGATTTATATGAAAAGGATAAGAAGAGAAAAAAACTCTTCTTTTTAAATTGTACCTAAAAACCTATTTTAAATAATGTTAATAAAAATATTTAACTTAACAATAAAGTATCGTACATATATGTCAACTATAAATTTTAATTAATATAAAGTATATGTGTCAAATTGTGTCATATACAAATGTAAAATTGCAAAATCACTTTACAAAAAAATACACAAATAATATAATTTAGTTAGATGATAGGAGAGAACTATCTAAAAGGAAGTTGATGCTAGTATGAAAAGAAATAAAACTTATTTATTCGGAGCAATGTTTTTTGTAGCTATCTTACTTATAATATGTATTGAAGTTACTTATGCTTATTATAATGATACTTCTCAGTCTTTTCCAATGATTTCATCTTTAGTTGGTGATTTTGATTCAGGAGATGGAGATATTAATATTATAATTTATAAACAAACTTCAAAAGGTGGCAGCGATTATACAAGAACTTATGGAGTACCTGCGTTGGGATATACTTATAATGAAGCAAAAACAACTTGTACACCAGATATATGTTCAAAAGAAGGTACTGATGGTAAAACTTGTCATTATAAATATGATGAAGAAAATAAAAATATTTCTTTAACTAGTAATCAAAAAGTTACTTGTAAATTCTACTTTGATCAAGCAGCAGAAAGTGATATTAATGTTTATATAATGATAGAAGATAAAGAGAATACAACTACAAGTACAACTTCTGGATATGAAAGCTATGAAGGTAAAAATTATAAAAATGTAAATAATATTCCTGCCTTTGGTTATACATATGCTGGATATAAATGTGAACATGATGAAACTCAAAATGCAGAGCCAAAAATGTTAACTTATGATCCAGAAACAAATACATTTAAATTAGAAACAAAAGAAAAAAATACATGTTATGCTTACTTTAATTCAATTGGAGCAGCAGATATAATCACACATGTATATGTTCAAAATAATGATGCAGTACCAGATGAAGAATTAGAAAGTTCTTATACTTTAGTAGATAGTATCCCAACTGGTAATAAATATAAAATTAATACTAGTAATAGTAAATGTAAAATTATCTCAAATGAATCTACTGGAGAAAGTGTTATATCAAATAATATAAGTTATAATAATGGATATATTACTATTAATGATATTTCAACTAAGCAAGAATGCGATGTATATTTAGATTTAGATACAAGTACTGGTAATTAATAATTTGACGCAGGAATAAATAAATTATATAATTTATTTGTTCCTGCTGATTTAGTTTAGTGGTAGAACGGAAGCATGGTAAGCTTCAAAGGACTGTTCAATTCAGTCATTCAGCACCATTGAGAATTTATTCGAACTTTTTCGAATTTTGATATAAAAGATAACCCTTAGGTTATTTTGATATAATTGTTAAAATACCTAGAGGGTTAATTGTTTTGTCAGTTTATTTTTTAAATTGAATAATTTATAAAGAATAATTAAATTATTGCATATTTTTTGCAATCATGGTATATTATAAGTATGAATGGCGATGGTGTATCTTCGGATCCCATCTGAGCAAGTTGGATGCGTCTAACTCGCTTTTTTTATTATATAAATGTTTTTAAAAAATAATATGTAATATTTATTTATTGATGCTTCAATCAGCTATATTTATAAAAAGTTGTAGATAACTACGTCACTCGCACCAGATTAATAGAAAATTCAGACTTTTATAGTTGGAATTTTAATAAATGTTAATAACAATAAAATAGGTATTTTAAGAATTGGTAATTATGATTATATATAATTAATTGATTAAGCAAAGTATTCTAATCCTGAAAATTCTGTTAATGTTATTATACATGATGAGCAATAAAAGTACATTTGATTATATAGGATTATGGTGTCTATAGTAAATATAATTAAAAAAGAATTTGATGTAAATGGTAATATAGAATTGACAAAAAAGTCAATCTAGGAGAGTGTCACAATATTATAGAACTTATATTTCAAAATTTTCCTTTAAGTTGTTTGGAGTAATCCAACATTAAAGTAACTTGAGCGAGAAAGTAACAAAAAAGAAGAAAAATTAGAAGAATTAGTTGTAAATTCGTAAAAATGTAGTATAATTTTATTAGAAGACCTTTGAGGTGTATCGAACCAAGCATTTTATATGCGAATGTTCTAATCGTATGTTAAGTACGGGATCCCTCAGGTAAAAAAAGTAACTCGAAAGGGTTATTTTTTCTTTGAATTTTTGTAACTATTCAGACTAAGACATACTAAAACGAGGGCATATTAAGTAAATGGCTCTCTTTTTAGTTAAATAAAATTT
>CANQAK010000024.1 GCA_947589495.1 uncultured Bacilli bacterium
CTTGTAGCTCAGCTGGTTAGAGCGCACGCCTGATAAGCGTGAGGTCGGAGGTTCAAGTCCCCCCAGGCCCACCATTTTAGTTTTCGGCCCGTTGGTGAAGTGGTTGAACACACATGCCTTTCACGCATGCATTCATGGGTTCAAATCCCGTACGGGTCACCATTTTAGTTATTTAAAAAGAGAGATTTAATACTCTCTTTTTTTTAGTCTACATCAAACCTTGATAAAATTTGCGCTGGTGTCTTTCTAATAGTATTATAAACTGGGAATAAACCAATTATTAAATTAAAGAATAAAACAAGTAAAATACTAAATAAATAAGTAAATATATTTACTGTAAATAAATTACTTACATATGAAATATTCTTAAAACAATAAAGTATATAACACATAAATGATATACCAGTTATACTAGCTATACAAGTAATTGCCAATATTTCTCCCGAAAACATTTTATAAATATCACTTTTCTTAATACCTATTGCTCTATATATACCTACTTCTTTAATTCTCGATAAGAAAGATGATCTAATCATTAATAATATTTCAATTAAAGATATACCTAATATTACTCCTGAAACAGTAAGAGTTGCTATAATATTATCATGTTTTAATTTCATATAACTGTTTTTTGCATAATCATATGATTCATAAATATTCATTTTTTTATCATGAAAATATTTTAATATTTTCTCTTTATCATTTCCATAAATACTTAAATTTTTCGCTTTACTAATTAAATCATATTTAATCATATTATTATTTACTAAATAGTTAGAAGAAATGTTAACTAAATTTTCATAATATCCCACTACTTTTAATTTATGCCCATTTACTTTCATATTTATTTCTTTATTAAGAGGCATTTCTTCTTCATAAAGTTTATTTACTATTACTTCATAGTCATTATAAGGATAACTACCATTAACAATTTTAATTTTATTAATTAGTAAGTTATAATCTATTAAAGTATTTTCTTCAATAGTATTATAATCATCTAAAGAAATACTATTAGCTATAATATTGGTAAACATACTTTTAGATGCATATATATTTGGTTCATCTTTATCTATAACTCCTACAATTTTAAAATCATCCATATTTTTTAATTTAACGGAATGATTTAATAAATCTTTAATTTCAAATAATCCAGCCATTTTAGTTGTATCAAGTTCTAAAAACTTATTTAAAACCATATTAGATACTACTATTTCATAATCATTTTGAGGCATTTTTCCCATACTTAAATCATTACTACTAATACTTTTAATATCACTAATTGAACCACTCATAACACCATAATTATCTTTAGTTTGTAAATAAGTATCATAATTAAAGTTAAAATTAACAATACTATTTGATGGTAAAATATAATCTATATTTTCTAAATTTTCATAACTTAAATAATCATCTACTTTTATGTTACTTCCCTCTACAGTTAAATAATCTTTATTTATAGATATAAAATCTTCATCATTTATAGTAAGGGCGGCATTAATACTTGCTACAGCATAGAAAATAAACATCCCTGATAGAAAGAAACCTCCTAAAAGAATTTTCTTTAAAATTGGATAATCCAATATCTTTTTAAAACCATAAGTTATAAAAGATGCTAATTTAAAAATACTACTATGTTTTGGTTTATAATTTTTATCAATAATTTCTTCTAAATTAAAATCAGTAATATTATTTTCTTTTTGAATTTCTTCATAATGTTTATTAAAAATTTCAATATTAGAATTATTATCTACTACTTCTATCTTTTCTTCATTTTCACTTTTAATATAAATATTACCATTTTTAAATGCTACTACTATATTTAAAGGTTCATTATTATTTCGATAAATATCAATATTAACATTATCTTTTTTTATATTTTTATAATCTTTATAATCTTTTAAATATATTCTATTTTCTATTTCATAATCTAGGGAACCTTCATAATTATTTTCATAATCATTTATTACTTTACCATCTTTTACTTCTACAATTCTTGTTGCATAATATTTAGCAAGTTCTTCTTCATGTGTAACAAGTAAAACTAAGTATTTTGAAGAAATACTTTTAATAATATTCATAACTTCTAAACTATTTTTACTATCTAAGTTACCTGTTGGTTCATCTGCAATAATTATCTTAGGATTTTTAACTAAAGCTCTAGCAATACCTACTCTTTGTCTTTCACCTCCAGAAAGCATATTACATGGTCTATTTTTATATCTAGCCATATTAACTTTTTCTAAAGTATACATTACTCTTTTATTTATTTCTTCTTCATTTTTTATACCAATAATTTTTAATGATAATGCCACATTTTCATAAACCGTCATATTATCTACTAATTTATAATCTTGAAATATATAACCAATATTTAAATTACGTATTTTATCTATATTTCTAACACTTCTTTTAGTAATTCTTACTCCATCAATATATATTGCTCCACTGTTAAGTTTATCTAAACCACCAATTACATTTAAAAGAGTTGTTTTACCTGATCCTGATGATCCTAAAAGAGCTACTAATCCAACATTTGGGAAAGTTATAGTAGTGTTATCGATAACATGAATTTGATTCTTTTTATGTCTATTAAAATATTTATTAACTTTTTCTAATTTTATCATAACTATATCCTTTCTCCATAATTTTTCATAATTGAATTTTTAAATATTTTTCTACCATAACGATAAGACATTAATATTGATAATATTAATAAAATTAAATACACTATTAAATATTCTTTAAAACTAACATATGGTATTAAAGTTTTAAAATATTCAAAATTAATAATATCTTTACTTACTAATCTAATAAATATTAAAAAACATAAATAAGTAATACTAGCTAAACAAATAAGTTCATTCATAAGTATATTAATACATACTTTCTTAGTACTTCCTAAACTTCTTAAAGTTACATAATAACTATTTCTTGATTTATAAATAATTTTCATAATAAAGTAACTTATAAAGAATAAAGTAACTACTAAAACAATTACTACAACTAACTTAAATATTTTAATTATTTGTAAAACCATTTCTACTTCACTATATTTAGCATCTCTTAAATTAAGGTAATTAATATCTAACTCATCTAATTTTTTATCAACATCATCTAGTAATCTAACATCTTTTATATAAATACTACTTTGATAATTACCTCGATTAAATAATTTATTATAATCATTTTCACTCATAAATATAACATCATTTATATTATCATAATTCATATCTACTAATTTATTTGCATTATCTTTGGTAATTATTTCATCAATAGTTAAAACATCACTATCTTTATAATATAAATTATCAATTGTAATATTTAAAATATTATTTTTACAATTATAATCTTTACAATAAATATTCATATTATCTTTAACATAAATTTTACCATCACTTACTTTATTACTAACTAAAATATCTAAATAATTTCCATTTTTATTCCCAAAATAATTATTATTTAATTTAAATTCTATATTAGCAGATACATGATTTAATGACGAAGTAATTTCTTCTTTTAATTCATCATTTAAATATAATTTATATTCATAGTTTAATAGATCATTATCATAAATTATACCCACTATTTTCAAATTTCTATTCGTGCTTTCATTTTCTAATCTATAAGTACTTTTTAAAATATCTTCTGACATACTAGATAAATACCAATTATCTTTATTTCCAATAATAACTATTTCATCTTTTTCTTTAGGCATCACACCAATATCTACTTTATCAATTTTTTTAGTCATAATTGTTCCAGAAAAATAAAAATTATCACTACTTAAATACATATAATAATCATTAATTAAATCTTGTTTAACTAAATAATCTACTCCTTCTATATTTTCAATTTTTGAATAATCTTCAGAGTTAAAAATTTCATTATTTTTTTTACTTATAATAATTCTTTTATCACTAGTATCAGTAAAATATTGGTTATAACTACCATCAATTTCTTCATATTCAGCCATTTTAAATGATGCATAATTTGTAATTAAAGTAACTGTAATAAGTAAAAAAATTACAAACATTAAAATAAATTTTATTGGTATATTAAAAGCATTTCTAATACCTAATCTAATCATACTACTTAATTTAATATCATTTATTTTTTTAGGTTTTACTTCATCATCTAAATTTACTTTTTTAATAACTTTATTTTCTAAAAGTTTACCATCATGCATTCTGATAAGTCTAGTTGCATAATTTTCAATTTCTTTTTTTTGATGAGTAACTACTATTACTAATTTATTATGAGATATTTCACTCAATAATTTAATAATACTACTTGCTGCTTTACTATCTAAACTTCCAGTTGGTTCATCTGCCACAATGATAGGAGTAGAATTTGCTAAGGCTCTAGCAATGGCTACCCTTTGTTTTTGACCTCCTGATAATTTAGATGCCAATGTCTTTTTATATTTTTTTAAACCAACTTTATCAATTAATTCATTTACTTCTTTTTTTACTTCTCTTTTTGTTTTACCATTAGTAAGCATAGCTAATTCAATATTTTGTTCAACTGTATAACTATTTACTAAATTAAAATTTTGAAAAATATTACTTACATATTTTCTTCTATATTCTAAATAATCTTCTTCTCTATAATGACTGGTTTCTTCACCATTTATATACATTTCCCCATCTTCATATGTATCAAGTCCTGATAAAACATTTAAAAGAGTTGACTTACCACTTCCAGATTCACCAGTAATAACTACAAACTCTCCCAAATGAAGTTCTAAATTTACTTTCGTAAATCCTTCTGCAATTACACCATCTTGATAATAATATTTAGATACATTTTTTAATTTTAACATCTTCCACCTCTTTCACAATTATAAACCATATATTTTGAGCAATTCTATCAATTTTGAGTTACAATTTGTCAAATTGAAGTAGCAAATACTGGTTCTTTAATGAACTATTAAAAACTATTTTTTTATCTATTGCAATAGATTCGACAAAACTTGTCATTTTATTACATAATAAAAATTTATCTCTACATTTTTCATTATTCTAAATATTTCATTTTTTTAAGAACATATTGGGTAAATGGAGATAAATTATCTTTTAATAAATCTTTTATTAAATACCAACAAGCCCCTTCAGAATCCAAACCATCTGCTTCTTTTTTTAAATTTATTTCATCAGTTTTTACAATATATAATATACCTATGTGATGTAAATCTTCATAAACTCCTGGCTTAATTTCCCAAACTATATTAGTAGCAGTAACATCATATAACTCATAACTTTTAATATTTATTCCAGCTTCTTCTTTAATTTCTCTTTTTAAAGTTTCAGAAGGGTGTTCTTGGTGTTCTATTCCTCCTCCCGGTAAATCAAGTTTTCCTTTATAACCTCCCCTAGCTTTTTTTATTAAAGCTATTTTATCATTTTGAATTATAATTCCATAAGCACCAATATGAGTTTTCACTACTTTCATTTATCTTTTTTCCTTTCTAAATTTTTAATATTTATTTTAAATTTAGGATAAGCATTTTTTATATGGTTATATAATATTGAATTTTTAGATAACCAATCCATTATGTGTTTATGAATTAATTCAGTATTATCAACTTTTTGTTTTTTAATTTCTACTTTAATTTTACTCATAACATTAAATGATACAATATTATCTATTAAATAAATTACTAAAAGGATAAAAGTTAAAATGATCTTAACTTGAGGATTTATAAGATTAATTATTTTTAAAACTAAAGGATTTATTATATATACAATAGTGGTTCCTAAAATACCAAAAGGTATCATAGTTTCTAAACAAATACGACCATTAATATTATATTTTCTTTTTGAATAATCCCACCATCTAGCTTTAAATAATTTTTCCATAAAGTAGGAAGTAAAATATTCTAAAATTGAACAAATAAAAATTGATTTTAAAAATACTGTCAAAAAATCTGTAGTATCATTACCAATTAAAAACAGTATTCCTAATACTCCATACCCATAAATAGGACAGATTGGCCCAATTAGAAAACCTCGATTGACAAATCTTTTTAATTCAAATAATTTACATGTTACTTCCATAAGCCATCCTAAAAAAGAATACGCTATAAATAATAGAAAAAAAGTTGCAAACTTCTCCATAAAACACCTCTATTTGTTATAAATTCTTTAGAAAAATTATATCATAATCATAAAGAAAACTCCATCAAATGATGAAGTCTTTAAATTTAATTTTGCATAAATATTTGTTGGCCATTAATTAAATCATAATTTATTAAAGAAGATGCATCTAAATTTTCTTTATTCATATCTACACCTGTAATTTGACTATTTTCATAAGTCGTATAATAATAAATACCTTTATCTAAATTACAACATGAACTATAAATAGTTATTTCATATTTATCATTTCCCATATGAACACATCCTCTTTGTTGATCTACAGAACCTAAAATATGAAAAAATTGACTAATACTTTCTGATTCAGAATCTCCTGAAATAGAGTTCATTTTTGTAAATGTTGCTTTCACAAATCTTGATGCAGATGATAAATCCCCTGGTAATCCTAAGGCTCCCATACCACGACTATAAGTTTCTAAGTTTAACTTTTTAGAAAAATTATTAACTGGTTGCTCGATAGATAAACTCATATAATTATTTAGATTAAACATATGAATATCAAAAGTTGGATTATTTGTTAAAACTCCGACAGGATTATCATATATTTTTAATCCTTCTTTTACACATTCAACTGTTATAGAATTTTCTTTATCGGCAATTATCCAATGTAATGGTGAGGCTGGTAATTGTTCACTAAAATTTATATTGACTATATTTATTTTACTTAATAATTTTTTAGCATCATCTATATTAGCACATTGAGATAAAATCCATGGAATAAATTCAAATGGAGCTATATTGTCTTTATCACTTCTCTCTTCTTTGTAATCTGCATTGGTTGGAAAATTAAGTCCGGCCATTCCTAAACCTTTTTCATTAATTGCATCATAATAAAGTGGATAATTATCTGCTACATAAGCCATACCAATTATAGCATAATGATTATTAATATCATTTACTTTTCTAAATTTAAAAGAATAATTTCTTGGCGTTATTGTAACTGTTTCTTTATATGAATATTCTAAGTCCAAATTTCTACCAAAATAATGATTTTTAGTTTTGTAAGTTATTGCTGTACACATATTTTTTTACCTTTCTTAAAACAATTATTTATTGTTTGCTGTTAATATTATAACATGAGCAATAAAAAAACTCCATCAATCAATGAAGTTATTCTACATTTTCAACCGGGATTATTTATTATTCGCTAGCCACCCGGAAGCGAAAAACATTGTCGACCGGGATTATTTATTACTCGCTAACCACCCGGAAGCAAGAAACATTTTCACACTTTTTCAAGTGCAATTTGATTATACTACATCTTTATGAAAATATCAAATAGTATAATATCAATACTTTTTAAAATATAATATAAAATTAAAGTATTTATTGCAGAAAAATAGGGCTCTATCCTAAAATAGACCCCTTGCAAAAATGATTTAACATTTTTTCCTTGCATAGATAATATATCACAAAATTATATCTATGTCAAACTACTTATCTAAAATTTCTTTATAATTTTTTTCAATTATTTTATCAAAATATTGATAAATGGATTTAAGTAGTTCATTATTAGTATAGTATTTTCTATTAAGAATTATTCTTCCATAAAATAATTTACTAATTTCATGGTTAACATTTCTTTTTACTCCATCGCTACTTACAATAATATTAAATAAATATAAAGTATAAGTTATTTGTCTTATTCTTGAATTTTTTAGTTTATTATCTCTATTTTCTTTTCCTATACCACAATCTTTTAAATAATTAATAATTAAAATTATCTGGTCTATGGGTATTATCTTTTTTATCAAGATCGGATAATACACAAGAATTATGAGCTACTGCATTTCTAAGTTTATTTACTTCTCTTAAAATAAATACATATTTTTTATCTTCTAAATTATAATAAGCAGCAAAAAATTGAAAAAAGTTTATCAATTCTCCAAAAGTTATTATTTCTAAAAATTCCCATATTGGAATATTTTCAAGTTTTTTGTCTTTATCTAGGTCATACTTTGAAAATATTTTTTTATAATATTCATTAGATACTTTTTTCATAATACTATCATGTACTTTTTTTGGAAATCGTTCATCATTGTAATCTTTATCAAGATATAAATTTACAATATTATATCCATCTTCTTCATCTATTTCTTCTATACTATTTAGTATTCTAATCTTTAAATAATGCTCAACATCAATTATCATTTTAAATAGCAAAATTCTACTTCTATAATCGATAATGGATAAGTCTTTCAAGTAAGCAAAGTCTAAATCAATATATTTACCTATTGATTCTCCACACTGGTACGTAAAAAAATTATTTTTATATGCTGTTACATTAAAATAATTATTGTTTTCTCTAAGATATTGTTCAGCATCTTTTTCTTTACATTCCTCAAATTTAATATTTTTTTCTTTTAAATATGGAACCATTTCGGAAATTCTCATCATAGGTCTTAAAGTATTTTTTGTAAAATTTTCAATAATGCTATCACCTTCTTTTAGTAGATATTATAACATTTTCTAATTGCTATGATAATTATTTTTATTTAAGTTTTCATATTTTTTTAAATTTTAAAGATGATTTTAACGATTAATGGTTTCTCCTCCTTAAATTTGTTACAAAAAAAGACTAAGATTATAAAAATCTCAATCTAAATTTATCTTAATTAATTATATTTACTATTAATTTTCAGACTTGATTGCAGCTTGAGCAGCAGCTAATCTTGCAATTGGAACTCTAAATGGAGAACATGAAACATAATTAAGTCCTACTTTATGGCAGAATTCAATACTACTTGGTTCTCCTCCATGTTCACCACAAATGCCTAATTTAATATTTGGATTAACACTACGACCTTTTTCTGCAGCCATTTTAACAAGGGCTCCAACCCCAACTTGATCAAGACGAGCAAATGGATCACTTTCATATATCTTATTTTGATAATAAGCATCTAAGAATTTACCAGCATCATCTCTCGAGAATCCAAATGTCATTTGTGTTAAATCATTTGTACCAAATGAGAAGAATTCTGCTTCTTTAGCTATTTCATCAGCAGTTAAAGCAGCACGAGGTATTTCAATCATTGTACCTATGTGATATGAAATATCACTATTTTTCTCTTTTTTAACTAACTCTGCTGTTTCCACAACAATATCTTTAACAAATTTTAATTCTTTTCTTTCTCCTACTAAAGGTATCATAATTTCTGGAACAATATCATATCCATCTTCTTCTTTTACTTCAATTGCTGCTTCCATTAAAGCTCTAGTTTGCATTCTAGCTATTTCTGGATATGTTACTGCTAAACGACATCCACGATGTCCCATCATTGGATTAAATTCATGTAATTCAACACATTTATTTCTAATTGCTTCTTTAGTAACTTTCATATCTTTAGCAAGTTCTTCAATTTCTTCATCAGTTGTAGGTAAAAATTCATGTAAAGGTGGATCTAAATAACGAACTGTCATTGGTAATCCTTTTAATTCCTTATACATCGCTTTAAAGTCACCTTTTTGATATGGAATTAATTCACTTAAAGCTTCTTCTCTTTCTTCAACAGTATTAGATAAAATCATTTTTCTTATTTTAGGAATTCTTTCACTTTCAAAGAACATATGCTCAGTACGACATAAACCAATTCCTTCAGCACCAAGTTCAATTGCTTTTCTTGTATCTCTTGGATTATCAGCATTGGTTCTAATCTTTAACTTACGATATTTATCAGCCCAATCCATAATTCTTCCAAAATCACCAGCAATTTCTGCATCATGAGTTTCAACATCACCATTATAAATTTTACCAGTATTACCATCTAATGAGATATAATCTCCTTCATGGAAAGTAATGCCTCCTAAAGTAAATTCTTTAGCTTCTTCATTTATCTTAATATCACCACAACCTGCAACACAACAAGTACCCATACCTCTTGCTACAACGGCAGCATGACTAGTTCTTCCCCCACGAACAGTTAAAATACCTTGACTTGCTACCATACCTTCAATATCTTCTGGAGTAGTTTCAAGTCTAACTAAAATTACTCTTTCTCCTTTACCACCAAGGCCATAATTTTTAGCATCTTCAGCATTAAATACTACTTTACCAGCAGCAGCTCCTGGAGATGCAGGTAATCCTTCTCCAATACATTCTGCTTTTTTAAGTGCTTCTGATGAGAATGTTGGATGTAATAATTGATCTAAACTTTTAGCTTCAATTCTTAAAACTGCTTCTTCTTCAGAAATCATTCCTTCATCAACTAAATCACAAGCAATTTTTATAGCAGCTTGAGCAGTTCTTTTACCATTTCTAGTTTGTAAAAAATATAGTTTACCATTTTCAATAGTAAATTCCATATCTTGCATATCACGATAATGGTCTTCTAATTTTTGAGCTAAACTCATAAATTCTTTATAACATTCAGGTAAATCTTTTTCCAATTTTGTAATTGGTTCAGGTGTTCTTACTCCCGCAACTACATCTTCACCTTGAGCATTAATTAAATATTCACCATAAATACCTTTTTCACCAGTCGCTGGATTTCTAGTGAAAGCTACTCCTGTTCCTGAAGTATCTCCCATATTACCAAAAACCATTGCTTGAATATTTACGGCAGTACCCCAATCTCCAGGAATATCATTCATTCTTCTATAAACAATAGCTCTTGGATTATCCCATGAACGGAACACAGCTTTAACAGCTCCTAGAAGTTGTTCTCTAACATCTTGAGGAAATTCTTCTCCATTCATATTATCGCTATAAACTTTTTTAAATCTCTTAACTAATTCTTTTAAATCTTCTGTAGATAACTCATTATCATAAGTAATTCCTTTTTCATTTTTTAATTCATCAATTATTTTTTCAAAATATGATTTAGGAACTTCCATAACTACATCAGAATACATTTGAATAAATCTTCTGTATGAATCATAAGCAAATCTAGGATTATTAGAACTTTTTGCAAATCCTTCAACTGATACATCATTTAATCCTAAATTTAAAATTGTATCCATCATTCCCGGCATACTTGCTCTAGCACCACTTCTGACTGATACAAGTAATGGAGTTACTTCATCTCCAAATTTTTTACCTTCTATTTTTTCAAGCTTTTCTAAAGCTTTAAATATTTCATCAACAATTTCATCACGTATGGCTTTATTATTTTCATAATAATCAGTACATGCTTCAGTTGTTACTGTAAACCCTTGAGGAATAGGTAATCCTAAATTAGTCATTTCAGCTAAATTAGCACCTTTACCACCAAGAAGTTCACGCATATCTTTGTTTCCTTCACTAAACAAATAAACGTATTTTTTTGCCATTTTCTAAATCCTCCTCAATATATTTTATCATACTAAAATTATAGTTTTGATAAACCAGAGTGATTTTTGACATTTTATTGACGTTTTTTATTGGGATGACATTTTAAATAAGCACTTCTTAATCTTTCATTACTAACATGTGTATAAATTTCTGTAGTATTTAAATTTTCATGACCAAGCATTTCTTGAACACTTCTAATATCGGCATGATTATCTAAAAGATGCGTTGCAAAGGAATGTCTTAATACATGGGGAGATATTTTATGATCAATCGGTGAAAATTTAATTATTTTATTTATAATATATTCTATAGAACTTCTACTTAATTTTTCTCCCTTTTTATTTATAAATAAATATTCACTATTACCTTTAATTAAAAATTCATCACGGACAGTTAAATAATCATTTAAAAGATCATAAGCACACTCTCCAAAATAAACCATTCTTTCTTTATTACCTTTTCCTAATACTTTAATCATTCTATTATTAAAATCAATATCTTTTAATTTAATATTACTCGCTTCACTAACTCTTATACCAGTTGAATATAATAATTCAAATAAACATTTATTACGAATATTTTCTTTACTATCTAATTTAATACTAGATAATATTTCTTCTATTTCTAATATGTTTAGAAAGTTAGGAAGCTTCTTATCTACTTTAGGATTTTTAATTCTTTTAAAAACATTATTTTCTAATAATTTAATTTCTACTAAATAATTATAGAAGCTTCTAATAGCGCTTAAAAAACGTGATATAGTTTTATTAGTATATTTTAAATTATCTAAATAAATTAAATAATCCATAATAACTTTTTTATCTACTTTTAAGTAATCAATACCTTCTTTTTCTAAAAACATTTTATAATTATTTAAATCACTTTCATAACTTTCTATAGTTAACCTAGAATAATTTAATTCTTTTTCTAAATATTCTAAAAATTTATTTATTGCATCATCTATTTTCATAATTAAATTATAACGCAAAAAAAATTAAATGACTATGCTACATCATTTAATTTTTCTAAAATTCTTAAATTATCTCTATGATTGGCTTTATAAAAATTAGTATGTTCATTTATTAAATCAGTTTTTTCTACACTTGCTTTTTCTACTACTTTTTCTCTATTTAAATAATCATAAATAATTAAATAAATATTTCTACTTTTTATATAAGGTATTTCTCCTATAATACTAAATATTTCTTTTTTATTTCCCTTTCTTAAAGCTTGTTTAAATCTTTCTAGTAACTCTTTTATAACATCTTTATCAGTAAATAAGCTTTCTACACTCTTTTTATAACCTCCAAATAATTTATTTTTTAAAGGTTGTTCTAATTCTTCTTCATTACTTTGAAGTTCAATAATTTGAGCATAAATATCTTTTGTAATTATTCTTAAATTATGTTTAACATCACTAATTATTTTTAAAGTACCATCTAAATATTCATTATTAGACATATTACTTCTTCTAATAGAATCTTTTATTTCATCACTACTAAAATTAGCTGTAAATGCATCAATTGCTGCTAAAGTATTAGGAATATCTAAAGCACATATATCTAATTTATTTATATCTACTAAATTATAATCTCCTAATCTTTTTTCTAAAACTAAATAATATTTAATTTGTTCCATCATATTCACCCCTTACATAAGGAGAATTATTATATCAAAAATTATATACTTTTGTCAAACACTCATTTTTTCTAATTGTTCTTTTTCTTCTTGTAATTTATTTTTTTCTTTTTCTACTAACTCCTTAGGAGCTTTACTTGTAAATGCTTCATTACTTAATAAAGCCACTCTTTTTTTAATTGAATTTTTTAATTCTTCTATTTTTTTCTTTTGACTTAATAAATCTTCATCAGTAATTTCTTTTTCAAAATATATAATTGCTTCATATCTTTTTGTTGCTACTTTAAAACTTGTTATTTTTAAATCTTCATCTATAATTTTCTCATCTAATTTAAGCATTTTAATAATTAATTTTTCATCAAAATTTATTTTTACTTGATATTTAGAAGTAATATTATTTTCTTTTAAAGTATTACGATAATTTTTGATAAATTCAATAATTTCATTTACTTTTTCTTCACTATCTTTAAAAATTAATTTTTTATTCATTTTTGGATAATCACTAATCATAATATTTTCATCTTTTATAGGAAGTTCATTATATAAAAGATCAGTAACATATGGCATAAATGGATGTAACATTTTTAATATTGCTGTAAGAGCATATAGTAATGTACTTTTAGTACCTTCTTCATTACTACTAAACTTAGCCATTTCAATATAATTATCACAAAAATCATTCCATATAAATGAATATAAATAAGAATTAACATTATTAAATTCAAATTTTTCCATGTATTTAGTAACATCCCTAATAGTGTAATTTAACCTTGTAAGTAACCATTTATCACTATCATTTAAATTATCTAAATTAATTTCTTTCACACCATCTATATTCATTAAAACAAATCTTGAAGCATTCCATAATTTATTTATAAAATTCCAAGTAGCTCTTAATTTTTCTTCATCAAAACGAATATCCATTCCTGGAGCACTAGTAGTAGTTAAATAATATCTTAAAGCATCAGCACCATATTCTTGAATCATATCCATGGGATCTACACCATTACCTAAAGATTTACTCATTTTTCTTCCTAATTTATCTCTTATTAAGCCATGAATTAAACAATTTTTAAATGGTCTTTTATTTGTAAATTCCAAAGATTGAAAAGTCATACGACATACCCAAAAAAAGATAATATCATAACCAGTAACTAAAGTATCTGTTGGAAAATATCTTTCATATAAATCTGTTTTATTTGGCCAACCCATTGTTGAAAATGGCCATAAAGCACTTGAAAACCAAGTATCTAAAACATCTTCATCTTGAACCCAACCTTCACCCTCTGGAGGATTCATTCCTACATATACTTCATCATTTTTATACCATGCTGGTATTCTATGTCCCCACCAAAGTTGACGAGAAATACACCAGTCATGACAATCACTCATCCAATTATTCATTATTTTTTCAAATCTTGGAGGAATAAAATTAACTTTTGTATCTTTATTTTTTTGATTTTCTAACACTCTTTTAGATAAACTTTCCATATTAACAAACCATTGTTTTGATAAATATGGCTCTACTATAGCATTAGTTCTTTCCGAATGGCCAACAGAGTGAGTAATTTTTTCAACTTTTATTAATAAATCTTTCTCTTCTAATTCTTTAACTAAAGCATCTCTAGCTTCAAAACGAGACATACCTTGATAATGAAGGGCTAATTCATTCATTGTACCATCTTCATTTATAACTTTAATTCTAGGTAAATTATGTCTTTCTCCAACTTCAAAGTCATTGGGATCATGAGCAGGAGTAATTTTAACTACTCCTGTTCCAAAGGTTGGATCAGCATGTTCATCTAAAATAATAGGAATACTTTTACCAACGATTGGCAGAATAACATTTTTACCTACTAAATCTTTATATCTTTCATCATTGGGATTAACTGCAACTGCGGTATCTCCAAATAAAGTCTCTGGTCTTGTTGTTGCAACTTCTAAATATTTATTAGATCCTTCAATAAAATATTTAAGATGATAAAATGCCCCTTCAATATCTTTATAAATTACTTCTTCATTAGATAAAGCTGTTTTGGCAACTGGATCCCAATTTATTATTTTTTCTCCTCTATATATTAAACCTTTTTCATATAAATTTACAAAAACATATTTAACTGCTTCTGATAATCCTTCATCTAAAGTAAATCTTTCTTTGGTTAAATCAACTGACAAACCAAGTTTTGCCCATTGTTCATGAATAAAATTTTTATGTTCATCACTCCATTTAAAACATTCTTTTAAAAATCCTTCTCTTCCTAATTCATATTTATTTATTTTATTTTCTTTTAATCTAGCTACTACTTTAGCTTCTGTTGCAATTGCAGCATGATCGGTACCAGGAAGCCATAAACAATCAAATCCTTGCATTCTTTTAAATCTTATAATTATATCTTGTAAAGCTGTATCTAATGCATGACCTATATGTAATTTACCCGTAACATTAGGAGGAGGTATAACTATTGCATAAGGTTTTTTACTTACATCTCCACATGTAAAATATCCTTTTTCTTTCCAATTTTCATAACGATCTTTTTCTACATCTAAATGATTATATTTTTTGTCTAACATAATGTACCTCTTTCTTTTTCAAAATAAAAAAGGTAGTTACCAAAGGGCGAAGAAAATTCTCGCGGTACCACCTTTATTTGTTCTTTAAATTTTAACGCATTTCTGCTTTTATACTCCTTAAGCAACCAATATATTAATTTTTTATTAGTTTTCACCAACCACTAACTCTCTTTTTAAAAAACTTAATATATACCTCTTAAATCTCCATATAAATTTAAATTTATTCTATCAAATTTATGATATTTATGCAATAGTATCTATTACTATATCATTAACTTTTATATTAATTACATTATTATTTTTTTCTAATGTAACTTTACTACCACTACTAATAACTATATTTTTAATTGGTAAATTATTTAAATTATTATATATCATTAATTCATTATTAGTAATAATAGCAATATAATTATCTAATATTACAAAGTCATTTATTATATAATTTTGTAAATACTCTAAACCTTCATAATTATATATTTTTATTCTTTCACTTTCTTTTACAAATATATATTCATTAGTATAATCAATAATTGGGGCATCCATTTTTTTAGTTAATGCTGAATTAGCATTATCTACTAAAAACCATTTATTATCTTTTAAAACAATAAATTTATCACTTCTTATTATTCCTTCTTCATTAATCTTATTGCTAATTCCAATAAAATCATAATCAAAAGGTAATATTATTTTTAGAGTATTTCCTATTCCTAAAACTCCCCATAAATCATTATTATTTTGGATAATGTAGGCATCATTTTCTAAATGACTATTATAATTCTTTACACTTTTATATGTTTGAATAACTCCCCCTGAATCAACACCATATAAATGAATGACTGCTCCATCAGTTAAAAATGCATATTTTTCATCAATAACCTCAATCTGTTTTAAAGCACCATCCTTATAATAATTTATCCCATAAGTATCATCATCAATTATTGGTGCTGATAAATCACATAATTTAGTATCACAACTATATGAACTTAAAAACTTATTATTACTATCATAAAACCATAAAGCATCTTTATATTTAAAATCATGTCCCGGATTTTCATCCAAAGGATTTTTTCCAACTTTAATAAAAGCACTTATTACAGTTAGAGGAGTAAATATAAGTAATAATACTACAATAGTTACAATAACTGCCTTTTTATTCTCCATCTACTCCTCTTTCCGTTGTGGATTCTTTATCTTTAGCTTCTCCAGATTCATCATACTCATAAGTAGTACTTCCAATTTTAATTTTAAATCCATCTGTAAAATCTATTTCATATTCATTATTAGTAACTGCTAATCCTTCTTTTAAAATACCTTTAGTATCAGTATAACTATAAATATTTAATTTATTATTATTTATACCTACATAATATTTTTCATATAATTTTAAATATGCAAATTCATTACTAATCTTTTTAAATTCTTCATTATAAATACTATAAGTTTTATCAACATTCTCTAATAAATAATAATTATTTTCATGAGTAATATTACTATATTTAAATTCAACTTTACCTGATACTTTTTCACTACCAATTTCTAATACTCCAAAGTTCCCTTTATTGTTACCAGTAGCAGATTTAGCTAATATAAATGATGAACTTGTATATATTTGTTTAATTGTATCAGATAATTCATCAGATTTAAGCATTTCTATACTATTGTATGTTCCTTTAACTTTCTTTTCTTTTAAATCATATAAATAATATTTAATTTCTCCATTACTAATATTATCATTTATAAAAACATAACGATTATTGTAAATACCACTGTAAGTATTATCTACATTATATATATTACAATTATCTAAATTACTATTTGCACTAGTTATACCATTTTTATTAGTACAATTATATACTCCTACTAAATCTTCTTTTTCTTCATCACTATAAAAGTATAATTTACCATCAAAATAATTAAGATAACTATATTTATTACTTACTTTACCTTCAAGTAAATTAATATTTTCTGTATTACCATTAACTGTAACTAATGCTTCATTATCTTTTATTTCAATTTCATAGGGCTCAACACTATCCATTAATTTATTATTACTACTATATATATATTTTCTTTGATAATCTGTAACATTTAATTTAAGCCCCTCAATTATTACTTTATTTATTTCATTATCATATAAATATAATTTACTTCCCTTTACTGCTCCAATTATATCGTTATGTAGCGAAATATAATCATAATCACTTAATAATTCATTATATTTATAATCATATAAGTTATAACTATTTCCTGCTTGCGCTACTACAAACTTATTATTAGCACTTTTGATTGTTGATTTAAAATTACCACTTAATTTTTTACCTGTACTATCTATTATAAATTCATCATTAGCACTTTTACCTACTAAATAAACAAGTTCTGTATTAACTATACCTAAATTATCATATATTGGTTTAATTAAATAATCATAACCATCTTCTTTTACTTTTAATAAACCATATTTATTTTCATTATCTTCTACTACTACTAAATTTTCTTCAGTACTGTAAGTTTTAATACTTTTGAGTGTCAAATCACTTTCTTTATTACTAATATTATATATAAATATTTTATCTCCATCATTAATAAATACTATATTATCATAATAGATTTGACTATTCTTTGTTATTTCAGTACCATCTTCATAGACATTTAATACTCGATCAAATGAATCATTTGAATAATCAAGTTTGGCAACAAAGCATTTTTCACTATCTTTATTAGTACATTCATAACTACCTATTTCTTTATCACTTTTATCTAAAAAGATTAATTTACCATTTTCATAACGATAATTATCTTTTTCAACAATTACTTCTTCTTCCTTAGGTTTTTCTTCTTCATCTTTTCTAAAGAAAACAAAGTAAACAATAATACCAATTATTAAAAGTAAAATAAGTATACTACTTACAATAATAGCAATCTTTTTCTTTTTGGTTAAACCATTCCATACTTCTTTTAGACTTCGTCTATTTTTCTTTTTCTTCTTTACTTTAACTTCATTTTCTGTTTCTATAGAATTATTTTCATTAGTATTTCCATCATCTATTTCAATAATTTCATTACTATAATCAAAATCATTCATATTATCACCCTATTTCTAAGCACATTATATCATACTTTTTTTACTTTTTAAAGATTGTTTATATAAAAGGGCTCTAAAAATGTAACTATTCAGACTAAGACATACTAAAACGAGGGCATATTAAGTAAATGGCTCTCTTTTTAGTTAAATAAAATTT